>JAJFMC010000362.1 GCA_021772365.1 Chlamydiota bacterium | reverse complement strand
TGCAGCCAAATCCAAAATACTCTGTCGGACACCAGTTCTATTAAACGACTACGGATTACTAGGGAAGAGAATAGGCCCTCATTCCTCGGAAATATCATTGCACTTGCCAAGTGGCTACTCAAAGAACTTAAATATTTCTTTGTAGGCCTCAGCAGTCGCCATACGAAAAGGATTATTGATAAAATTGCAATCAAACCGCAACTCACTCACTACTCAAAATTTCAGAGCAGCTTTGTTTCAAAATCTGCACTTTTAGAAATCCTAAACAACCCAGGACTTAACCTTAAATATGAATTAACAAAAAAGGATATTCTCCTGTAATCGCTTATAAAGATACTACCTTAGAAAGGTTTTTTCAGAATATTAACCCCGAAGGTATCTCCTTTATAGGTATGGAAATCGATTGGAGTCATTTTTCTCACTCAAATCTCAAAAATGTTCGTTTTGATAAATGCAATATTTACAACGCATCGTTTCAAAGTAGCATGCTAGTTGACTGTAAATTCATTCATTGCATTTTACGAGAAGTAATGTTTGTTAATGCAACAATTCAAAATAGCTGTTTCGACCGTTCAGACTTGTTAGGTTGTAGTTTTGAAGACGCAAAATTAAGCCAACTCCTCTATACAAAATGTTCTATGGCAGGAACTCATTTTTTACAAACTTCCCTTGATCATTGTACTATTCACTCATCAGATTTACAGGATACCGTTTTCTTCGGAAATGAACAATATTTCAAAGAAATTGATGCTATATCAACAAAATCCATGAATCTTACTAGACCCATCCGTGCTCTTATTTGCCCTTTGGAAATCCGAGGAATCTCAATGCCTAAGGCCTTTATCAAGATCGAACATTCAGCCGGACTAATCCCAATTCGTATCTCTGCTTATCCCACTATTATTTACACCCATCAGTTGTTAGAGGCGGGCTAGTAAAAGCTGCAGAACCTGGTATATCAGCTGCAGCTCCCGCTGTTCTCCTGCAATTTCATCCAGAATTGCCGATGATCTAAAACGTGAATTTGCAGATTATTCACGCAATACTTTTCTCTCTGATTAAAATGATGTTTTTTGGACGATTTACGGACAAAGTTCCTTTGTATATTATAGAAAAATAATTCCGTTACAGCAGCTGGTAGAAAACTTCAAATGAACAAAAAGAAAAAAAAATTTAAATTTATCAAATAAGTCGTTTTATTTGTTGCTTTTATACTGTATATTCCTTTATGTTTCCGCAATTGGGTAAATGGTCAGGAGTCATCATGTCCTCAGTAACAAACCAAAAGGATTCAGTTCAAAGTGACAGAGAATCAGTTCTTAACGAGCGAAATACTTCTTCATCTTCTTTAGGAAGATCTGTAAAAGTTTCTGTGCATTCTGAAAATGAATTATTACTTACCATGAAAGAAATCTTTCAGCAAAATGTCTATTCCATTGACTTTACTGGAATTACATTTGGTGAGACATTTGAGTGTTTCGTACAAGGTGTTAAACAATGTGAATCCATCCAAAAAATTGTTCTCACCGCATCTAAACTTACGACAAGTGAAGTCAAAATGATAGATGAAATGGCTAGCGATCGTAAAGGACTTGTCCTAATCGATAGTGAAGGAGGGTTTATTGGGGGAGTTCATACGAACTGGCCACTTTATTATAAAACTCTCTACCTCGATAAAGCAGAACTGAAAGACACTCCCGAGCTAAGACGAACACCAGCCGAAGGAATAAAAATCTATAAGGCTCGCTATAAAAGGCTTCCAAGAAAATTCATCGATATAGGCGCGGCAGATGGGTCCAATACAATTCCGCTTTTGTTGATGGGGGGGAAGAATATCGAAGCTTTAGATATCGACCATTCACAAGGTGTAAGGTTTGCTGATAAATTAGAAAAGTATGGACTCACTAGTATTGCTCAAAAAAATAATGTTAAGTACCAACTATGTGAGTTCATGAACTTCCAAGTGGATGATTCAAACCGTGCTGAATTTTTAATTTCAAACTATGTTTGGTCTTATCGTAGTCCCGCTAATTTCGCAAAATGCTGGAAAAAAAGCGTGGAATCTGTTGCTGAAGATGGTTTTTTGTGTGGTGAATTTTTTGGCACTCCCCCAAGTTCTCCAAGGCAAGGAATTACTTTTCATACCCTTGAAGAGGCGATAACTCTTTTACAAACCTGGAATTTAGAAATTCTATATTTCGAAATTGAACCCCATGAAGTTTCTTTATCGACAAGAAAAGACGCTGAAACCATACCATGGGGAGACCTGTACCGCATCGCAGTGAGGAAAACTTCGGACGAAGTCGAAGCTAGCTCATATGAAAAGGTAAAGCAGTGTCTCATTCGAGGAGGTTCCTTGCATAAACGACGTATCTTCAACGT
Source organism: Chlamydiota bacterium (assembly GCA_021772365.1). Taxonomy (GTDB): domain Bacteria; phylum Chlamydiota; class Chlamydiia; order Chlamydiales; family Criblamydiaceae; genus JAJFMC01. The sequence goes on along the minus strand of JAJFMC010000362.1, from coordinate 2,079 downwards.
TTTAGAAAATGTCGGTTGATGTAATCAATCTTCAGGGATATCTTCATCTTCATCTAATTGAATTTTCGGAATCGTTTTCATAACCAACTCCAGCTGGTCAAACTGGTTGATCACCCTATTGATATCAGCAATAATCGTAGGTGTGTCCTGATGTGTCGCCAGCTTGTCACTTCCAAAGAAACCTTTCAGCTCGTGAAATGGCTGCGTTAATATCGAAATATTGATCGATTTGTCTTGTGAAAATGTGTATTTGGCAAACTCTTCCATATGCTGAATAATATTGAAGAACGGTTCTTTAATGTCCAAATAACGAACATCAACCTCGTTAATAATAATTCTTCCGACTTCTAAAAGAGTACAAGTCGCTTTCTCTGTCACCTCATCAAGGTCTTCGTCTTGAGCTTTCCCAGAAAATTTGCCAATGTAATGTATAGGATAACTCGTAAGAGAAATATCAAAACGAGCAGAATCAATAGTTATTTTTCCCAATGTAGTGATCAGGTTGCTACAAATTGGTTCCATTCTCTGATCAAGAGCTTTTTCGTAAATAAGCTCCAGACGTTGAAACAAATAAAATAGGGTGTAGCTTACCTTATCAGTTCCACTAAGATCATCAGCTTTCTCTTCGCTTGTATGATGAGCGATGCTTTTTGCAGACTCAAGGTAAGTGTGGCATATTTCATGTAGATCATCGATTGATTGCTTAGCTAGTGACGGAAGAGTGCGGGTCACTGCTTTCACACCAATCTCTGTTAATGCATCAATCCAGTGTAGTAAATCGACATCTGCTTCTTTTTGTATAGACTCAATCGCTTGTGAAGTGAAATCATCGACAATAGCAAAGGGGTTTAAATAACCAAGAACACTTCTCAATAAATTAATTAATACGTCAAGTGATACTCCGAATAATATCGCCCATAAGGCAATACTAAATACGGGACGGAAATACTGGAAATAGTAGAGCTCAGTGCTGATTAGTAAGGTAAGTACCGGAAATAAAAAGAGCCATATTGAGAAGTAGTAGATCCGCTTGTCGTTTCTAAATAGATCGATAAGCCTAGGGGTCAAATTCTGCTCTATCTTTTGCAAAGGGGACCAGCTCATAATAAGCACGAGGATGGACGAGAACATCAAAAGTGTAGAAATACCGATAAGCAAAGTCGAAAGACCACCAAGGGAAATTGTAACTTCACCGGTGGGTGGAACTAAAATTAATAATCCGCTGAATATAATTGATAATGCAGTACAAAACATTGAGTTCTCCTAAATACCATGCCTAGTTCATGATTATAACAAAATACTTGTTAAAAGAGAAAGCAACCTTGCCACTATTATCCTCATACGATAAATTATACACAATACAGCTCAAGATTTGGTCCTTCTCAAATCCAAAATTCCAAATCTTCAACTTGTTAAAAACACAATACTTATGGAAAGCGATGCCTATAGATACCGTTAAACTATTTACTACCATTAAACCAACTCTCCTTAGGGCTACTCTATTTCGAGGAACACTCTTTGCTTCCATAGGGGTTCTTCTTCTTATAGTTGTCACAACATTCCTACCTGTAGAAAACATGATGACATGGGGTGTGATCTCTCTCCTGATAGGTGGCGGTCTAATGGTTTACGGGTTAATTCCTTACAGGCGACTTAACAGAATGGAAAATGAGCCAAGCGAGCTTGTACTCGTCGACGATGAATATTTGCAGCTCATTATTTTCGGTAAGCAACAATATACCATTCCCTTGTCAATGGTCGAAAAAACGGAATACATTGAAAAGGGAAACGAGTACGGTATTGGAATCTGGTTTGCTCAAGATTCTGAAAATAAGGTGATTGTGCATAATCAAAGGTTAAACATGGCCAACAGCTTGAAGAGGAGCCGACAAAAATATGGATGTGATCTCTTTATCCCTTATTTTGGAAGACGCTCTTACACTCGACTTGCTTTATTTAACCCCAATTCGTGATCTGTTTTTTCCTAAAAATAATAGATCAGGATACGGGGACCCTGATTGCTACCCCAAACTTGTCGTAAACGGTCTTTTTTGCGCCCAGATGCGTAGCCTCGATTTG
>JAJFMC010000361.1 GCA_021772365.1 Chlamydiota bacterium | reverse complement strand
TTCGACTTCGAGCACCCCTTCAATGACCGGTGAATATTGAAGTGATTCTCCTCCTTTAGGAGCTCGATTGAGTTTAGGGCCATCAGATTGATGAGGTAGCTTCTTGAGGAAATCTGTAAACCTCTTTTGAGAATGATAATCAGTTTTTATACGGAGTTGGGCAATAAATTCTTCGATTTTTTGCGCTGTTTTCGGACATGCCATCATTATTTCGAGTAAGGTTTTCATCGGTTTAAGGCTAGGATTAGGTTCGAATTTTCCATCATTCAACAGGTCCTTAATTGCTCGGATATCAGAGGGATCTCCATTTAGGGCTAAAAAATACATCGCTGGGTAGATAGATAGTAGATTTGTAGAGGGTCTTGTTCTTACTGTAACATTCCCTAAAAGATTACGAGCATCTTCGGCAGGGCCTGTAAAAGGGGTTTTGAAGATTTTCAACAGTTGACTCCAAGTTTGGTAGTCAACTTCAAATTGTGTTAATGTATCGAGCTCTTTAGGAGAATCGTAGGTTTGACTATGCCTATCCTTTCCTCTCTTACTAAGATGAACATACCTTTCATGTAATAATTCAGACCCTGAGTTCAAAATATCTAAGAAGTGCAATTCATCATCGATACTAAGTAATGCCGAGCGTTTACCTACACCTTCAGGAGAGGCGTCTACACGTAGATTTGCATGAACATTTTTTCTTATCGAAAGATAGCGTTGGTAGTCGAGAGATATTCTTTGTCCTGCAATATTGCCTGGGCAATTTTTATATGGCCAGTAAGCCTTGTTCAGCCACCACGCCTTCCACTGAGAGCTGTCAGCATAATGGTGCATCAACTCTTCGATTCGACCGCCTGATTTCGTTGTAACATTGGAGTAGAGGTTATCTTTAACTAACCATGCTGCATACAGCCTTACTGCCATAGCATTTGGTGTATAATCAGGTATTTCATCGTTACTCACCAAAATCCACCCTAAAACACGAAGAGTTTCTTCATTGTACTCCTGCAATTTATGAGCTTTCTTCAGGTAGCTCATCGCTTGTTCATACTGTTTATTCATCAAACTATGGTACGCAAAAAATGCGTATTCATACGATGACTTCGGTTGTAACCACCCTTCATTATCGATGGAAGCAAGCATACAGTCCATCGTATATAAAGATGTGTTATCTGCTGAATCCAGATGAATAACTTTTGGCAGGACAATTTTCCGCGCTCCCTCTCTATTTTGCAGTATAAGAAAACGTTTGAAATCAGGAAATCCCTTTAACTTTTGCTCTTCTGCCACAAACCACTGAGGGTCTTGCGACCAGTATAGATGAGTCTTTTCTTTACCATCAACCGTCACCGATTTCGATACAAACCTCATCATTTGATCAGGTAGCAGGCTATACATTGTAAAGTCAACAAACAATTCTCCATGATCATCATCGGCTGTTGATTGCTTAGCGGCAATAAATCCTGGGTCTTCAAAAGATGTTAGAGATTTCCATTCAGGTGTTTTTTGCAAGTCTATTAGATGATACTTTTTATCCGGATCGGGAAGAGAGCTGTCCTTGATGCATCCATCTGTTGTTACCTGAGCAACTGTTTGATCCAACTGTCTATCAAAAATATGAATGGAGCGAGCCCCATCTTCTACACATTGCCAATATGTATACCGCAAGTGATTAGGTTGCTTAGGCATAGCAGGTAGGTGTTTGTTTCCATCGATATCTTTGGCATCAAGGCAGACATAAAGTTTACCCTCAATTTCTCGCTCAATTCTTGTAATGTTCTCTCTCGATTTATTCCAGTAGGCGAAAATGTTACAGCCTTTATTATCTTGAAGGGTATAGACAGCTGGGCTCCTTTTATCGTTCATAATCGGAGTTGAATATCTTCTATAACCAAAAGCATCAATGAATTTACGGCTTTGATAGATATTTGAGAAACTTTTCAGGAGTATTCCATTAGACATGGTACACCCGGTCGAAAGGTTGACTAAAAATACGTTCCCACAATGATCAATAGTCCGCACGTTTGGATGCACGTATTCCCATTTTTGATCATCTGGAAATTTTATTTGGAATACTCGATCCATCAACCGGTTCATCACTCGCGAAATAAGAACAGGGTTCTCAAATAAATTAGAAATTATTTTACCATGTTTACTTGCTGTTGATAGCACAAGATGAACTAAATCATCGGGAAGAGGAGGTTTGATTTCACGGTACCGAAAACGACCAACAACTTCTCCTTTCAATAACTGAATCGTTAACATACTCTGAAGGAACTCTGTACACTCCTCTTCATTTACAGGAGGAAACTGATAGTATGAGTTCGAAAGGATCATTGCAATTTCAGAACGTTGATTTTTCAACTTGCTAGGTACCCATGAGCACTCATCAGAAAGAAGCTTGCGTAATTCATCTCTCAAGAGATGAACCTTTTCAGCACTCACATCCTCAATAAATGGGAGCATACGCACTTTCATATCCAGCATGAAAATATAGGTTTCCAGTAGCATTTTCTGAGCACGACTGACCATTACTTCAGGCTTGACTCCCATAACGTCTTCAGGTTCCCCTGAAGTCCCATTTGTCTTCGATAGTGAACGGTCAATTATTGGTTGTCCATCTTTGGACTCTTTTGACTGGATATTTGACTGAGACCTTCTGTACGATTTTCTCCGACTACCATTAGGTTGACACTGGTTCAATTCCCATCGCAGCTGCTCTAATCCTTCATCCATAGCCTTGATTAATAGCTTAGCTGAGCATGGTTCATCTTTAACGTTTTCATACAAGCCCTGATGGTGGAAAAGAGTCAACTTAAACCATGAACGCACACTCTCTTCTTTCAGTCGATCAAAATGATTTTCGATGAAGCGTTTTAATAGATGAGTCGATAAATTACGCTCAAGCATAGGCTCTTGTAACGCCTTATCTTTCTTATCGGTCATGACCTGGTTTTGCGTCTCTCTCTTACACCACATGGCACGATCGGCAACAGAGCTTCTATCAATGGGCTCATGCCCCATTGGGTTTGTATTTACTTTTTCAACCCTAACGACTAAATAATTATTACTTATATCAGGATACCATTTTGGTAAATAGGGCTTGGTGGTTGCTAATCTTGGTTCAAATTCTGTTATAAGAGCACGTGAAACAGCAGATCTCTTACTTGGTGGAGATACTATATCATCATCACTATCACTAGAAGATGAACTACTTGAGAAACCTGAGGAACGTTCTGTATAATATGGTCTTGATGATGCAGCGGGTATTTCTTTTCCTTTAGAATCACCCATCGATAAAGAAACGGATACAAATACCTGTCCT
>JAJFMC010000037.1 GCA_021772365.1 Chlamydiota bacterium | reverse complement strand
AACATAAATTATTATGTTGTGTTCTTGAACAGCGACCGTGATTAGAGAACCCAGCCCCATAATTGACAGTACAGCGCCGACCAGATGTGTAATGCTATTGAATTTTTCAGAATTGTACATTTCAGTCCAAATATTAAAGGGTTATGTTCAGGATATCTCAAGTTTACTTAAGAAACCTAGTTAAAATTTCATGTCAGTATAAAGCTATACCAAATTTTGGCATGATTCAAGCGAAGGTAACACATTTGTTTAAGATGGCCCTGCGCCGTTCCACGATAAAATGTAGAATTTCCAAAGAAAAAATGAAGTGGAACCTTGCAGAGATTATCTTGGAAAAAAGTTAGCTGGTATCTATACCATATAGATCATTCCACGTGCTTTTGCTTTTACCCGGAAAAGCACGTTTTTGAACCATGCCCAAATTTTGAATCACTAGCAGTATATTTTTAAGGACGTACGAATATTCGCTAAATCCCATTATTTCCCCTATACTTTTTAGTCAATTCATGTTGAAATATTACTGTTTTTATTATTTCAATAGACGCTCATCATAATTATACTTTTACGAGCGAAACAGGAGGTTTTAACAATGACACCCACATCCTTCACGAATCAAACTCGAGACTATCTATTTGAGCGTTTGTCTCAGCTTAACTCTGGAGGCCTCCTAGTTGAATCAGTGGCTCTCTTTGTCATCTGTGAGAGTTTCTATACCGTGTGGTGTAGCGGCGAGATCACTTGGGCCTGCACGAACTCGTTAGATTTCATTAGCGGAAAAGAGTGTCACGCTCTTTATGCCAGAATTGCCCTACGTTTGACACTGATAGCAACGAGCCTGTTTGCTTTGGCTCTACATTTGAGAAGAGGCCACTAATAGGGACTTATGTCTTGACAGCATCAAGAGCTACCTTGTAGCTGTTTAGAGATACTTTACCCCTCTAAAGCTAAATTTTTATTGAAAGAGGGAATTGCAAAAATAGTTGAAGCTGTTTTCTAAAGATTTTTTTTAGCTTACAAGGGGCGGAGTTTGCAGCCAACCATGCATTGTTTACAAGAACGAGCCCGAAGCGAGGTGGAAAAAGGCCTAAAAAACAGCCCAAATATTTATGCAATTCCCTCGAAAGCTTAAAACAAGGATTCATTTTGAACAGATGTCCAATCAAAAGTTCTGAACCTGCCTCTCCACCTCCATCAGGATTCAAAGTTGAGATTCCGGCTCTTTTTTTAAAAAAATCAAAGGAGAAATAATGCTCATTCAAGATTGTTACAAAGAAGCTCATGTTCAATTCGGAATAGACGAAGTTTACATTATTGACGGGCTCAATGAGTCTGTACTGAAAAAACTCCAACAAAGATCTGAACTCACTTTAGACTCCAACGATACCATCATTAAAAAAAATGTGTCCTATGATATGATCTTTATTTTCCATAAACGCCTGGCCAACACGAGTTTAATTTATCGATTTTTAGAATTCCTACGTAAAAACCCAAACAAAGAAAATGATTTTAAAAAGCTATACAAACTGATCAACCAGGAAGAACTGTTTGAAGCAATAAAATCAAAAAAGTATGTTTTGGTGACCTTAATGAATTTATCCCACGAAACTTGTTAACACCTAATAAGGAATGAATACGATTGAAAAAGACCACTTTTACTATGGTCATAATTTTTACTCTTCAACTGCTTTCGTACAATAATTTATGTACTCTAAAAGTGTCGACCAGGGTCTTTTGATTAAAATTTATTGATAGCCGTAAGTGCGCGATTTGGTTACTCGCCACTCCTATCGGAATGGGATTGTTGTGTTTACGTGATCCAAGGATGGCTTCGCTATGTTTATATGGAAACAACCCCAAATTGAATATTTTATGTCGCTCCTTCAGAGCTCAGGGATTATGGTTGCGTAACCCCAGGACCATACAAACATAGTCATTGAGTGCTGTAAGCACGACATAAGAATTTATGTCAAAAAAAGTGATGGGTACAAGAATGTGTAGGATAATATAGGATATCACTATCCTGATAGTCCCTCGTACAATTGCTTGAAAAATATCCTATCCTATCCTATCTTATCCTGCCCATCCTGCCCATCCTGCCCATCCTGCCCATCCTGCCCATCCTGTAAAAAAACTCTAAATAGAACGGTTTTTAGTAACTACGTATATTCGTGAAAAACTGGAATAAACAATGGCACGACTTATAGATTGTGAAAAGTGGCTCATCACAAAAACGCGTACCTTTTCCTCTTAAACCAAATTAAAGGTTTGAAAAATTTCATCCATTGACATTCAACCCCTTAAGGGTGTTACCAAAAAAAACAAACATGAGAAAAAGACCATTTCACCTTCCCCCGCCTCTCCGCCTCTCCGCGTCTTCGCCTCTCCGCGTTAAACATATCGCGATAGATTACCCACAAAAACATTACCGAGTTAAAGTTTAACGTGAAGACGCGGGGAATTGGCAAAGAAAATAACTAGGGTACTCGTTTTTGTGATGAACCTGAAAAGTTTGTGATTTGACTAGTTTGTGTCACCCCCAACCCTGTACACAAAAACCCATTGATATCCTCTAAAGAACGTCCATCGAATAGCATAAAAGCAATGCCTTGCTTTACTCCATGGCGCTTCGCGCGACCTATTCGGTAATGTAAAGTTTTGTTAAATAGTAAAATATATAAATTAAAGGATCGTACAGCACTGTATTTGTAAATACTCCACAAAATTGACTTGCCTAAAGGGTTGACAGTAATTAATCTCTGCGTGCAGTCACTTGCCTGTGGGAATTGTAAATTAAATTAATATGTATTATAATTGGTTATATAGTGAAGGGATATCTGTGTTCAGGTGTCCTCAGTTTAATCGTACGTAGCCGCAGTATTAGCGACTTCTGTCAATAAAAACAAGTGAAGGTGAGAATTATGTCGCAGCCGTCTTTATCAATCGGACCAGGAGGTTACGACCCTTACACAAGTGGTTGGTATTTGCTTCCTATTGAACCTGATAAAATTGTGTGGAGCGCCACTCTTGGGTTGTCTGCCGGTCAAGTAAGCGTCTTAAACAGCCATACGCTACAAGGTCTAATAGAGCTTGTATACGTTCGTGTTGGTAACGATGTTTTATTTCGTGGGTTGGATGGGTTGGATAAAGCACTAGAAACGACTACTGAAACATTAAAATTATTATCCACCGTTCAGGAGCTTCACAATTCTCTCGTAACGAGTTCTTTA
>JAJFMC010000360.1 GCA_021772365.1 Chlamydiota bacterium | reverse complement strand
CTCTAATGGCAGCAGTTCAAAATGGTCACAAAGAACTGGTTGAACTGGTTATCAATGCAAAGGCTGACGTTAATGCTCAGAATAAAGATGGATGTACAGCTCTAATATTAGCAATCCTAAAGGGTCACAAAGAACTAGTCGAACTACTTATCAATGCAAAAGCTGACGTTAATGCTCAAACTAAAGGTGGAAATACAGCTCTAATGGCAGCAGTTCAAAATGGTCACAAAGAACTGGTTGAACTGGTTATCAATGCAAAGGCTGACGTTAATGCTCAAAATAAAGATGGAAATACAGCTCTAATATTAGCTGTCCTAAAGGGTCACAAAGAACTGGTCGAACTACTTATCAATGCAAAGGCTGACGTTAATGCTCAAAATAAAGATGGAACTACAGCTTTAATTACAGCGGATCAAAAAGGTCAGAAAGAACTTGCAGAACTGCTTATTAACAATGGAGCAGGCTTTACTACTCAAAAGACAAATGGATTGTCAGCTCTAATGATAGCGGCTAAATTTGGGCTGAAAGAAGTAGTTAAACAACTTATTAATAAAAAAGTTGATGTAAATATTTATAATATAGTTGGAAGAACACCTCTTATGGTAGCGGCTGAAGGTGGGCACAAAGAACTAGTTGAACTACTTATCAAAGCAGGGGCAGACGTTAACGGTCAAAGTAAAGATGGAAGAACAGCACTAATGGCTGCAGCTCTAAATGACCACAAAGAGGTAGCTGAATTGCTTATCAATAAAGGAGCTCACGTCAATGCTCAAAATACAAATGGTCTTACAGCACTATGGAAAGCTACTATGCGTGGTCACACAGCGGTAGCTGAATTAATTATCAATAAAGGAGCCGACGTTAGTGTTCGAGAAAGTATACGAGCTATAACACCTCTAATCTTTGCAGCTATGCGCGGTCACACAAAAACAGTTGAGCTACTACTCAATTATGGAGCTGACGCTAATGCACAGAGTAAAGATGGATTTACAGCTCTAATGGCAGCGGCTCAAAGAGGACACATCGAGGTTATTAAGTTACTTCTCAGCAAAGGAGCTAAAGTTAATGCTAAGAATAGATATGGAACTACGGCTCTGATGGGAGCTGCTAAAGCTGGGCATAAAGATATTGTCAATTTAATTGTAAATCATTTGAGACAACAGTAGGAATATTTCTCCTACTCTGACCTCGATTCCCACCTTAAATCACCCCTAAAACTTCTTTGAGTTCGGTTTGGAGTAGCAATCGGGGTCCCTGGGAATTCGAATTGATCAATAAACCTGCGATGTGTATCAACATCACCCCATCTATCAGATGACACTTCGTTCAACTCTTGGTACCCGCTTTGGATTTCATGCACTCGAACTTCAAGTAGGTCGATCTGTACCTCATACAATATTCGCCATGACTTGTATGCGACGACATATTCACTTTCTCCTAATTTTTTGATGCGATTCGACTTTCTAGGAAAAGGATTCGTCGATAGTCTTGGGCGTATTGCTGATTTGATATCCACACTCTCATTCAACAGGAATGCTGCTTGATCTTGTGCCTTTTGAGACCATGATATTTCAAAATTTTGGATCTCTTCAAGATCGTCCAACCACCCCTGTCGCTGAGAAGGTACACCATCGCAGTAGTTGATATAAGGCTTGATATCTAAAATAGGTGTCCCATCTATTAGATCGTGGTCTTCGATCATTAGTACCAATCCTTTCACATCTATCAACTTCACACGAGATAATCCAATAAAATTGGGTCGATGAGGTGACCGTGTAGAAAAGACCCCTTGTTTACTATTGCCCCTTGGAGGAAACACTTTCGGCTTCCATTTTTTATTGCGATGAAATTGGTAAATCACCCAGACATGCCCAAATCCATCGACCCCTTCTAGGGCTTGTTCAAAGTTATTTCCAGGAAACAGTTCTATCGCACCCGTAAGCCCTTCGATCAGTCCACCCTGCCGTGTTACCTGATAGCGTTCCTTTTGTTGCCCACGGAATATTCCTATCGGCTGTAGAGTAATATCCATAATTCTACCAATCCTGTGCTATGGAGAGACTTCTGCGGGCAAAGATTTTTGCATTTCGTAGTATGACGGCCCCCTTTCTTCAATGAGAGCACCTCCTAAGCATACATCGTCTTTATAGAAGACAACCGATTGTCTGGGAGTAATAGCTCTTTGGGGAATATCAAAAGAGATGTGGAGACGTCCGTTTTCATTGCCTTCAATGGTACAAGATTGGTCAGTTTGGCGGTAACGGATTTTTGCTTTACAGCGAAATGGAAGGTCTGATAACGGAATATCAGCTATCCATGTAGCTTCTGTCGCTGTGAGGTTATCGGCAAATAAGGCTGGATGTAGGGTGCCCTGCTCTACATAGACGACATTTCTTGGAATATCTTTACCCACAACAAACCATGCGTCCCCTGCGCCGCCGATAGCGAGTCCGCGTCTTTGGCCGATGGTATAGTAGGCTATTCCGTCGTGTGTGCCGACAACTGTGCTTTCGAGAGTCTCGAAGTTTCCTGGCTTTGCCGCTATGTACTGGCTTAGGAACGACTTAAAATTACGTTTACCGATGAAACAGATGCCTGTGCTATCTTTTTTCTTAGCTGTAGACAGTTCATTTTCTTCGGCGATACGCCGCACCTCAGCTTTATGGAGTTCACCGACAGGGAAGAGAGCTTTAGTTAAGGATTGTCCGTCAATGGCGTGGAGGAAGTAGCTTTGATCTTTTCCAGGGTCGAGTCCTTTGAGAAGTTGTGATTTCCCATCACAGTCTCTTTTTCTGACGTAATGCCCTGTTGCAAGGTAATCGGCACCGTAATCCATCGCTTTATCCAGAAGAGCCTTAAATTTTATCTCTTTATTGCACAAGATATCCGGATTCGGTGTGAGTCCTGCTTCATATTCCTTGAGAAAGTTGGAAAAAACCCCATCCCAATACTCCTGAACAAAGTTCACTGTGTAGTGAGGGATGCCAAGTTGGTCGCATACACGCACAACATCTTCGTAATCTTCTTCAGCAATAC
>JAJFMC010000359.1 GCA_021772365.1 Chlamydiota bacterium | reverse complement strand
AGTGAGTGGCTCTTGATGGGTCAGCAACTCTTGTGTCGTCATTTTGGAGGCCTGTAATCCAGAAACTTCTTCAAGGAAGATACGAATGATTTCAGAAACTCTTGCATGGTAGGCTGGATGTTTTTCAGGGGTATCTGTAGCATCTTTATGCAGCTGTTTTAGTGCGTATTTTGCTTTTTCTTTGGCGCTAATTTGTACAAGAGCCAACGGTGCTTTGACCTCTTTTTTTCTAATTACCTGCCATACGGCAATAAGGACAATTAGGAGTTTAAGTAGTAATAAAATACCGAATGCAATTGTAGACTCTCCACTTGAAGAAAAAATCTTGCGATGTTTTTCAATTTGCTCTTTCAGAATGTCCGGGTTATTGATATAGCTTTCCATGTTTCTTGCTTCTACGTTAATGGGGTATGCTGTTGAAAGCTTCATCGGCGGTGCTATAGGGGCTTTGTAGTTGATCTTTCCCATTTTCATGGTTGTTTCTATGGGGAACGTGCCAGACATAAATGCGACGATGGGAAGTGTATCTGAGTCATCGGGATCGAAAGAAACTTTTCCAAAGCTCAGCAAGTAATTTCCCGGCAGCTGAGGGTCGAGGGTATACATAATTCTTTGGATATTATGTTCCTGCAACACAACTTCTTCTGCGAGGAGGCTGAAAGGGGGAGGCCCAAACCCAAGGTCGTCCAATAGATTTTTTCGAAGTTGCTCTCTGTTAATGTGGTACCCTTCTGGTGAAATGGCAATGAGCTTGATTTGTAGCTTTTGGTCGATACTCACTAAGTCGCTTGAACCGTCAACAACGATGGAAAATCCCGGTTTTGCCCTTCCACTCCAGACAATTTTGCAATGAACTTCTAGAGGTAATAGCAAACCAATAAAAAGGAGAAGGAAGAGCATCAGTGCCTGATCCTCCTCAGTCTGAAAAAGCGACGAAGAGGTTGTACGTATGATTGGTCAGTTTTTATGAGTATGTACCCTGCACCAAGTTTTTCCATCATCTGTTTAACGGTATTTTTCTTTTTTGACACTTTACTTTCGTGGAATTGTTGAGTAGGTAAGTAAGAGGTATCGACAAAAGTCATTTTACCAGTTTCTAGATCGCGTATATTGACAAGGCCAATCTTAGGAAAAGATTCTTCTGCAGGATCGAGGATATGTATAGAAATCAGATCGTGGTGTTTGCTAGTAATGGCTAGCTCTTTTTTTTGAATGGGGAATAAAAAATCAGAAATAAGAAAGCACACACAACTCTTTTTTTGGACGTTCCCTAAATAGTCGAGAGCTACCTTCAGGTTTGAATGCCGGTGCTTAGGTTCGAAAACAAGCAGGTCGCGAATGACTCTTAGAATATGTTGGATTCCTTTTTTTGGTGGAATGTACTCTTCGACGATATCGCTAAAGAGTAAAAGTCCTACATTGTCGTTATTTTTAATGGCAGTGAATGCCAAGAGAGCACTAAGTTCTGCTATCAGTTCGCTCTTTAACTGTTTGGTAGTACCGAATTGTGAGGAAGCCGAGATATCGACGACAAGCATGACGGTAAGTTCTCGTTCTTCACGAAAGTTTTTGATATGAGGGTGGTTTGTTCGAGCAGTGACGTTCCAATCTATATTCCTAACGTCGTCACCTTGCGTATATTCTCGTACCTCCTCGAACTCCATTCCTTTACCTTTGAATGCGGAGTGATACGCTCCCACCATAAGATCTTCTGCAAGTCGATTTGTTGCAATCTGAATGCGGCGAATATGCTGGAAGACTGTTCGAGGGATTGATGCCATCGTCTATTCCTTTAAGGTTTAAGGGACCATGATTTTTGCAAGCACTCTATCGATAATGTCATCGGGAAGGATGTCTTCTGCTTCTGCTTCGTATGATCGTCTTAGTCGATGTCTCAACACATCTTTGGCGACCTGTTTGACGTCGTGAGGTGTTACGTAGGCACGGCCAGCCATAAATGCGTGGGCCTGAGAGACAATCTTTAGAGCGATACTCGCTCGTGGCGAAGCTCCGTACATCAGTAGCCCCTCGATGTCCACATTATAATCTTTTGGATTTCTAGTTGCGAAGACAATACGCAAAATGTAGTCGATGATTTTTTCATCGATATAAATCGCATTGACGATCTTACGAGTGGCGATGATTTCTTCGGTAGTAAGCACTGGTTGTACTTCCGGTAGTTTTCCAAGATTTCCCATACGGTTGATGATTTCTTTTTCCTCTTCGAGGCTCGGGTAGTCGATTCTCACCTTCAGCATAAATCGGTCGGTTTGGGCTTCGGGAAGAGGATATGTCCCTTCTTGCTCAATAGGATTCTGTGTAGCTAGTACGAGGTAAGGATTCCCCGCTTGGAAAGTTTCTCCTGATATCGTCACTTGCCTTTCTTGCATTACTTCAAGTAGAGCTGCTTGTACTTTTGCAGGTGCACGGTTGATTTCGTCAGCGAGGAGAATATTCGTAAAGATTGGCCCTTTTTTGATACTAAACGTCCCTTCCTTAGGATTATAGACGGAAGTTCCTATCAGGTCTGCGGGTAGTAAGTCGGGAGTGAATTGAATTCGTTTGAACTCGCATTGAATAACTTGTGAGAGTGTGTTGACGGCCATCGTCTTAGCCAATCCAGGTAATCCCTCTAGTAAGATGTGGCCGTTTGCTAGCAGAGCGATAAACAATCGCTCGATCATCTCCTCTTGACCGA
>JAJFMC010000358.1 GCA_021772365.1 Chlamydiota bacterium | reverse complement strand
TCTAGAGAAATGCTTAATCCTGGTTGGTCCTTAGCTGCCATAATATGTGATCCTTTAGTTCAAAATTTGCATATACCATAGCATAATGAAGTGTGATTTTCAAGAAAGAATCTTGTGAAGGCTGGGTATCAAGTATTAAAAAAGTTATTTGAGTTTTAGCAAACGTTCCATCACCGAATAGTTATTAAAAAAATATGGGGTGTTTGCTTGCTAAACGTTAAATAACTTTTTAATTCTTGGAGCCTTGCTTGTGAAGGGGTGATGGACGGAATGGACTATACTCCATTCCGTCCATTGAGTCTACGCCCTGGGGTGTGCCTCTTCATATACTTTTTTCTTGAGCTTGCCGGATACCTGCGTATAAATCGTCGTCGTAGCAAGAGATGTATGACCAAGAAGAACCTGGATGGTCTTTAGGTCCATGCCGTTTTCAAGCCAATGCGTAGCGATGGTATGTCTGATGGTGTGAGGGGTAACTGCACCTGCAAGTCCACTGGCTGTTAGATATTTATCAAAATTACGGTCTACCGATCGCGAAGTGAGTCTCGTTCCTAACCGGTTTAGAAAAATAGCTTCGTTGTCAATTTGACCCATATGCCCATGGATCTCTTGGTATCGTTCAGCATGCTCTAAGTAGGTCTGTATCCATTCGCAAGCATTTTTAGTGATGGGAACGATACGTTCCTTTTTCCCCTTACCCTTTAATTTAAGGAGAAGGTTTTTGTGATCAAAATCTTTGCGGTTCAGTGCAACAAGTTCGCTAACGCGAAGTCCAGAGCTATAAAATAGTTCCATGATTGCGCGATCACGAAAACCCAAGAGTGTCGCAGTGTCCGGCTGATCGAATAGTCTCTGCAATTGTTCATAGGAAAGAGATACCGGAATTTTCTTTTCAACCTTAGGGCTTTCTATATCTTCTACGGGGTTGGTAGAGATCAGCTGACTGGAAAAACAGTACTTAAAAAAAGACCTCAGTGAGGAGAGACGACGAATAATTGTGCGTTTATTGCTTTGCTTTTCGTTAAGGTGAGCGAGAAACCCTCTAATTGTTTTTCTAGTGATTATATCCAGGGAAATAATTGAGTCTTTTCCGGTAAAGCGTTCACTGTAAGTTTTGTTGTAACGGATTTTGTCAGGAAGATCTTCTGGCTTCATGATTTTTAATTCCTCGTTTTCGAGGAAGTTTTTTAAGGAGTTAAGGTCGATCGCGTAGTTTCTGATAGTGTGTTCGGAGGCGTTTTTTACCACTTTTATGTGTTCGAGAAAATCATAGCAGCTTTTAATGAATGTCATGTGTACTCCAGTTGGGGTTTCGTATCCGTTCAGAGGGTGTTTTCCCAGGGAAGGGGCCTATGAACGGATACGGGTTTTCTCCTAAAATGTAAACGGATTTAACTATTTATTGTCTAGAAGCAAATCTTTATTGTCCATTTTTAGGGAAGGGGAACACGTCGAGGTCGTTTGCTGCAAAAGAATTTGCAAAAACTTCTCTTGCCTCTTTTTGGAAATCGGTCGTCTGCAAATATCTTGCAGAGTAGTGTGTGAGGATGAGTTTTTCGACCTCTGCCTCTTTAGCGATCGTCGCCGCCTGCTTCGCAGTGATATGGTAATGTTTGTGGGCAAGTTCACGGTGCTCTTCAAGGTAAGTGCTTTCGCAGAGGAGGACTTTTGCTCCACGAGCGATCTCTATGGCCTCCTTGCAGTACCTAGTGTCGATAACCACACTGATGCTATCACCATTTCGTATCCAGCTAACATCATCAATATTTACGGTTTGCCCGTCTACAATGATCTTTCCCGATTTCTGCAATTCACGGACCATTGGCCCTCTCACACCGGCAGCCTGGAGTTTTTTCGGGTCGTATTTTCGAGTATCGGGCTCAGTCACACGCCAGCCAATATTCTCTACTCCGTGACTCAAAAATGTAGCTTCGATTTTGAACCGTCCGTCATCGACAACGACCCCGGGTTCTTCAACAGGGTGCTCTATCACTTCGAGGTTTTCGTGGTAGATGGTGCCGTAGCGTAGTCGGTCAAAATATTTCTTTCCGCTAGCAGGGTAGTAGCAATGGATGGGATGTTTGACTTTATCGAGATTCAACCTCATCAGGAAAGATCCGAGCCCCAGACAGTGGTCGCCATGGAAGTGTGAAATAAAAATTCGATTAACAACGGGAGGGGCGACATTTGCAAAGATGAACTGCCTTTGTGTTCCTTCGCCAGGATCGAATAAAAGACCTTCCTCGTTCCAACGGAATAGATAAGCGCCGTGATTGCGCTTGCGGGTGGGTTGTTGACTGGATGTTCCTAGTACGATTAGATCTCTTACGCTCATTTCACTATTATTTTGGTGATTGGTTAATTGCACTGCGAGTATAAGGAAATTCTCAATCAATATCTATCTATTTATTGAGTCAGACTTTTACAGCTCCTTCTATTGAGCCTACTTCGAAATGTTTTTGTGAATATGTGCGATAGATTCAATAATTGTCGGCTTATATTCCCCAAGGTCTGTCACTATTGTTTCAAGTAGCTCCAACAACCTAAGGTGTAAGTCTTTTTGATTGAGTTTTTGTTCTGAAATTGTCATCGTCTTAATTGCATGGATTTTACTTAGGTAGTTTCTGATGCTGTGACGTTTCATTAAATATGGCACCAAGATCAGACTAATACTAAGTAAATCCTCGATGTTATCCTTAAGGAATTTTATGTGATGCTCATTCATGCCCAGATTTTCATTTAACTGCTTTTTGATGAGAGTGGTTCCAATTTTTCTTGTAAACCAGCTTCCAATACCACCACTCGCTTGAATGAGCTGTGGAGCTTTCTCGATAAGTTTGATGAGGTTGCTTTGTGAGTCTGGTATCTTTTCAAATATGTCCATTAGTACCGCTTCAAAAGGCTTCAACACGACAACATCGGTATAGTCATCGACTCGTTGCTCTTCATCAGAACCTTCCGTGACAATGAGCGGCTCAACATCTCGACTCTTGATCTCTAAAATTTGGTTGTGTTTTTCGTGTAGGCCCGTCAGAGCTTCTGCAGCGATTGGGAGAAATGTCTTCATCGCGACGGTAGACTCACTAGTCGTAAGCATTTCTCCAATGGACTCTGAATCAACATGTTTTCTGTCGAGCTGGTTAAGGCCTTCTTGTGCCTTCTGCAGTTCTTTAGTGACAAGGTTTAATACTGTGGAAATAAATGGCGAAAGCATATTTGGCCCAAGGTTCAACCATGTGTAAACAAGGCCTACATGCTTGTATGCTTCTTTCAATTCTAAGTTTAGTATTTTGGACTTTTCGAACCTTCCACGGATTCGACTTAGTTTTGACTGCAGCTCTTTTTGTAGGTCTTTACGTTCTTCAGGAATGAGGTTTTTACAGAAGCCGGGCAACAGCTCTATCAGTAAGGGAAACATTAACTTCTCTTGGTCAATAGAGATTGCATCTTCCGTATTATCGCGGCTAATCGCACCTTTTTTAATAATTTGCAGAGCAGAATCAGAAAACGTTGGACGATCAATTTTATCGAGCTCACCCAAGTTTGTTTTTATCTGTACACTACTCGCAAAAGATAATGCAATGGCTGTGTCAGTAGCTTCTTCATTGAAATGTAGGTCAAGTGTATGGTTCACTACATCGACAATGTAGCCGACGGTCGTTTTTTTCGGTAACTCTTTATGAACGACGAAATTTTCCAGCAGTTGACCGATTAGTAGTTTTGTGTCTGTATTTATGGTGTGGTTATTACTTGATGCGTAAGCTTTCGCTCGTTTCACAGTCTCTACATACAACAAATTCTCTTGAAGTATGCACTTCACATGCTCATCTTGATCGTTATCGATGATGGATTTTGCTGCTTGGTAAAGAGCTTCTAAGGCTTCTTCTGAAGACATGCTTTTTTCTGTAACTAGGCTTGAGAGGGTCTGTTCTAATCCTTTGGCTACGACTTTTGAAGAGTATGTCCCTTTCTTGCTGAGATCATTTCCATAAGACAATATCTTCTCTAGCTTAGCCGAGTGATTGGTATCAATAAGGAAA
>JAJFMC010000357.1 GCA_021772365.1 Chlamydiota bacterium | reverse complement strand
GGGACAACGAATATTGTCGATTTACTTGACGCGCAAAATCAAGCACTTGTTGCAGAACTGACTACCGCCAATGCTATCTATGATTTTCTTATCGACGTCGTCGCTGTTCAAAGGGCTATTGGGCGCTATGATTTTATGATGTCCGAACAGGAGAGAATCCAGTGGATAAAATATTTAGACATTTACCTCAAAAAAAATAAAGTGAAGAGATGATCAGACGAATAATCACCTTATCAACCCTGTGTAGCTTACTGTATTCATGTTCGACAACTGAAGATGTGCAAAAACCGCAAACAGTTCGATACACTAAAGTTGTTAGTTCATCGGGAATACAGCCACGCTCCTTTTCAGGGCAAACAAAAGCGAGCATTGAGTCTAAGCTGAGCTTTAGAGTCCCTGGTATTATCCTGAATCTACCCGTAAAAATCGGTGACGAAATCGACAAAGGGGCGATGATTGCTAAACTTGACGAAACCGATTATATTCTTAAAGTTCAAGAAGCTGAAGCCTCTCTCCTTCAAGCAATCGCACGAGAACGACAAGCGACCGCTGACTACAAACGTATGCGCGATCTATATGAGTCCAAGAGTGCTTCCAAAGCCGAGCTCGATGCAGCCCGCGCACAAGCAGAGTCGACCACGGCCTCTGCCGATGCTTCGGAAAAGAAACTACAACTAGCCAAATCGCAACTTGAATATGCCACCCTTAAAGCTCCGATCGACGGTAGCATCGCCACCGTTGATGTCGAAGTCAATGAAAATGTAGCGACAGGACAAATGATCGTTACCCTCAATTCTCGCGCGCAATTAGAAGTCATTGTCGCCATCCCCGAACTCCTGATTACTCAAGTATCTAAAGACGATAAGTCACGGGTAACATTCGATGCATTGCCAGGTGAATATTACGAAGCGGTAGTCACAGAAGTAGGTATTGCCAGTGGTGTTGCCACGACATACCCTGTGACGGTTAAACTCCTAGACGCTCCAGCTGGGGTACGTTCTGGAATGGCTGCAGAAGTCATCTTTAATTTCCGTGTAAGCGACACCGATGAAACGGTTTATGTTCCTTCACAAGCCGTATTAGGGAATGAAGACGCACAACGCTATATTTTTGTCTTACTCATGGGTGAAGGAAACCGCGGTGTCGTACACAAAAAAATGGTAACCATTGGGCAAATCACCAATGAAGGAATTGAAATTACATCTGGGTTGAAACCTGGAGAGTTAATCGTCACTGCCGGTGTGCAGTTTCTGACCGATGGGCAAAACGTACAAGTGTTGAAGTAAAGAGTTATTATTATGAAGGATATCACACAGCTAGCTATAGAAAAACGAGTGATCACTTGGACATTCCTCGTTATTATAATCCTTGCTGGACTCTACACATATTTTAACCTCCCACGATCGGAAGATCCTGAATATATCGTTCGTACTGCACGTGTGACCACACAATTTCCCGGAGCTAGTCCTGAGCGAGTTGAAGATCTTGTCACCGATGCCTTGGAAGAAATCATTCAAGAGATGCCTGAAATCGATTACATCAAAAGTGAATCGCAGCCAGAGAAATCGGTAATAGACGTTTATATCAAAGAAAACTACACCGACATGCAGCCAATATGGGACAAATTACGTCGAAAAGTTGAACGGGCTGCACGTTCTCTTCCTAATGGAGTCGGCACGCCTTATGTCAATGATGAATTCGGCGACACTTTTGGGACGATCATTACATTAACAGGTGAAGGGTACAGCTACAGAGAACTCAAGGATGTCGCTGAAGAGGTCCGGAGGAAACTCCTCTTTATCTCTGAGGTAGGCAAGGTCGATATCTACGGGATCCAAGACGAGCGCATCTTCGTTGAATACCGCGACACACAGCTTTCTGAAATAGGAGGATCAACGACGCAGCTACAAAATTTCCTAAAAAATCAAAACATTCTCTCCCCTGGTGGCGCGATTGCTAATGACCAAGAGCGAATTAACCTAGAGCCAACAGGGAATTTTGAATCCGTAGAGGATATTGCGAACACGGTTATCACTTTCCCCGGCACAGGATCTGTCATTTACCTCAAGGACATCGCCACTGTGAGTAGAGGATATATCGACCCTCCAACTCAAAAGACACGATTTTCCGACAATCGCTCTCTCGCCCTCGCTATCTCTCTACGCGAAGGTGGTAACGTCATACAACTTGGTGTCGATGTAAAAAAATTGCTAAAAAATTTACGGGAAAATTACCCGTTGGGTCTACACTTTGAAACGCTCACCTTCCAACCGGCAATTGTTCAGAAAAAAATCTCTGACTTTGTGATCAATATTCTTCAGAGCGTTATCATCGTCCTTGTCTTCATGCTTATCTTTCTGGGTCTACGCACCGGTTTCATCGTCTCAAGCCTCATTCCTATGACGATACTTTTCACATTCATGTGGATGGGGTTACTCAATGTCGGTATTAACCAGATTTCCTTAGCAGCCCTTATTATATCTCTTGGCATGCTCGTCGACAATGCGGTGGTGATGTCTGAATCTATCGTGACAGAGGTCGGCCAAGGCCTCGCCCCTTTAGATGCTGCGGTAAAGTCATCACAGTCGCTGCGTGTTTCTCTTTTGACCTCGTCTTTAACGACGGCAGCAGCATTCTTACCAATCTATCTAGCAGACTCTGCTGTCGGTGAGTACACCTCTGCATTATTCATCGTGGTAAGCATAGCGTTACTCAGCTCATGGCTCCTCTCCCTTACGATGACACCCATGTTTTGTGTGAGGTATGGACACTTCAAGCAAACAGACGACAGCTCGCCATTCATGGATAAAGTCACGAAAAACTACAGAAAAATCCTTCTGTTCATTCTGAATAGAAGGAAACTCACTTGCCTATGTTTCACAGCAGCTTTCATACTCGCACTCGTCGGATTCAAGTTTATTCCCAACATTTTTTTCCCTGCATCAGATAGAACGATTTTCACTGCGAAGTTAGAACTTCCCATGGGAACAAAGATCGAACGTACCGAACAAATTGCCAAAGAAATCGATGCATTCATCCAAAAAGAGCTCAAAGCAGTACCCGAACAAGACATCCATGGAATTGTCTCCTGGGCAGATTTCATAGGGGGAACAGCACCCCGTTATGTACAGAACTATACGCCGATGCCAAGGAGACCGGAAAACATTTTTATCCTGTTCAATGTTGATGATTGGAAAGCCATTCCCGATCTAATGAAAAAAGTCGAAGATCACATCCATGATAACTATCCCGAAGTACGAGCCATTCTGAAGGAATCGATGTATGGCACCCCTGTCAATGCCCCCGTAGAGATACGTGTATCTGGGAGTAATAATGAAAAACTCTTTGAAATTTCTAAAGAGTTGAAAAGCAAGCTAACAAAAATTCCAGGTGCAAAAAACATCCGTGACAACTGGGGCGAACAGATTAAGAAAATGATCGTTTCCATCAACCAACCCCGTGCACTTAGGGCGGGCATGACAAACGAAGATGTAGCGATTTCCCTACAAACGAGGTTATCAGGTGTTGAGACCACACAATACCGAGAACAAGACGAAGTGATCCCCGTCGTCCTTCGTTCAGTAGGTGACGATCGTGAGAATTTTAACAAACTACAACAACTACAGGTTCTTTCGCAAACGAGTAACGCATCGGTACCTCTGGGGCAAATCGCCGATATTAAACTCGAATGGGAACCCAATACCATTTATCGTCGAGACAGGTATAAAACCATGACCATTGAAGCAGAGCTTGCTCCCGGTTATGTTGTCGATGACATCATCAGGGTTATTGGACCTGAACTCGAGGTAATGCAAAAGCAATGGCCTGTCGGATATTTTTACGAATATGGTGGTGAAACAGAAAGTTCATCAAAAGCGCAAAGTGCCATCAATGCAAAGCTCCCCTTTGCCGTTTTTGCCATCGTCTTGCTTCTTGTTCTTCAATTCAACTCTATTCAATCACCGTTTATCATCTGCCTAACAATCCCTCTGGGAGTTATTGGTGTGGTCATTGGATTACTTATTACGGGATATAACCTCGATTTTATGTCATTTTTAGGGATCATCTCGCTATCCGGTATCGTCATCAACAATGCGATATTGCTGCTCGACAGATTTTCTTATGAGTTGGAGGAACTGAACAAACCGCCGCAGCAGGCCATTATCGACTCGTGTATGCGCCGCTTACGCCCCATTATTGTCTCAAGCTCAACAACCATTGGTGGGCTGATCCCATTATGGCTAGGCGGAGGAGCCCTCTTCCAGTCGATGGCTGTAACGATTATTTTCGGTCTGTTTTTCGCCACAACCTTAACACTAGGGTTCATTCCTGTTATTTACTCTATATTTAATAAGATATCTTTTGCAGAGGAGCAAAAACATGCGTGAAAGAGTTAAAAATATATACAAGAACCAGTGGTTTTACTTGTTCCATGCACTCATTCTTATGCTCATCCTGTTTCCCTACCTCGATCCTGAATATACTCTCCATCAGCACCCATTCCCCCTACTATTACTCAATTCTTTGGTCATTTTAATCATTATCTATACAGTTAGTCCAACAAAACGCTATTTCACTATAGGTCTCATCATCGGACTTCCGGCAATTATCTGTTTTTGGCTGGACAACTTGAACAATAACAACCTCATCATCCTAATAAGCACTTGCGCTTTATACCTCTACGCTATTTTTATGACCATTCGTTTCCTAACTCATTCAAAAGAGTTTAGCCTCGATCAAGTCTTTGGCGGGGCATCGGTATATATATTGATCGGCCTCACATGGACTCTTTTCTTTCAGGGTATAGAACTCTACAGCCCTGGGTCATTTATGAGTGGAGATATTGGGACGGTTTCTAAGGTACTTAGTTGGTCGGATTTCATATACTATTCATTCACCACTTTGACAACTTTGGGGTATGGGGATATCACTCCTATTCACCCCGTTGCTCGAACATTAGCGATCACCGAAGCTATCACTGGAGTGATCTTTATTCCAGTGATCATCTCAGGTCTAGTTTCAGTAGTGATCACTTCATCGCTACACAAGAGAAGCCAAGAAGCCCTGAAAGAGTGATCAAACTCTTTGAGGTGCCTAATATCTACGTCCTTAAAAAATAATGAAGTTTTGATGGCAAACGGATTACAAGAACATCAACAAATAACTAACAGGCATCTTATTCACACCTTAATAAATAAAATAAATTATTCACCAACCAATAACACCTTAAACATGTTAACATCTAATTATAAGTATTACTTTACGATTCACCTGTTTTCTCCCTCGTAAAGTAAGATTTTAGTAGTCGTTGAGTAAAGAAGTTCCTCACATTTCTGCTGACCTTTTTTATACACTTTGGTAAATGTAAGCGCTTCTTAGGTACGCGCGACTCTAATCTGTTATCGGGTCTTGCCGACTCTTCTTCATATCTGTATTCACTTAGTGCGTTTCGATCACCCACAGATAAATATTCCGCTGGTATCGATTTTAGAAATTCATAGTCATCTTCTCGTGAAGGTATGACTTCGGAAAAGTAGGTAATCGTTTTATTTTCTGTACTTGTTTTTGAGCTCTCCCATGTAGAGCTTACCTTGTTCCACAGTCCAGTTAGAGTACATACCATATCACAAGGCCCATAAGCACCGACCCCTTCAGCGAAGGAATCAACCGCAAGAGACAACCGATCGGACAAAGGATTTTCCACCGCTTGCTGATAATCTATTTTAGCAACCATATAAATATTCGATCGATCAACAGGGTTTCTGGCTGGCACGAGCACAACCCCTTCAAATGTTCCGTTCACTCTCTTCCACTCTACATACTCTAAATCTTCGATAGGGGTATAAAAATCAATTTTTTCTTGAATTACTTTGACATCTGAAGAAGGTGTATACCTAGAAATTCTTGATTCTGACTCTATTAAGTAACCAGAAGCTACGCTATCCATATTAAATTGATTATTCATACCGTCCCTTAGTTTAAATAAATATGAAACGATAATAACATATTTCCATTGAACACATTTAAAGAACGTATTTATTTTTAATTAAATCAAAACAACACTAGACTTTTAAAACAAAATATCTTAACATCGAACCCCCATATAAAATATTTAAGAGAGATACATGCAAACAGTTAGCTTATTCAATCCTTTTTCCAGTAAATTCCACGCACTCGACAACTTTAAGTCCCTATCATTAGGTCAGAAAATCATTACCGTTATTGCCACCCTCGCAATTAGCACATTCACCTTAATGATAGGAACAGCTCCGACCTTTAGGCTCCTGGTGGGAAGGTTCAGGAAAGTAGACCTGAATAACAAGTCCCACCCCAAGAAACTGGGAGTGTCAGCTCGTAAGGCCCATGACTCTGGGCTAAGTATACTTAATACTAAACCTGTAAAGACGACCAGCTTCGTAATTAATGAAGAACTTAAAAATAACGTTACTTATCAGATGACCGAAGGAGAAAAATGGCTTTATAGTGCATTAGGCTTACCTCTGGGTAAACATGACATACTCGAAATCCGTAAAAATACAACTTTACGAATTAAGACCTTGTATACGGGAAACGATAAACCTTATGCAACTACTAGAGAAGTCATCCAAAAAAAACTGAAAATGATCGCCATAGAAGAGCGCCTATTATCACTCGCAGGTAACACTTCAGAACAGGCAGAAGTCATAACCTGGGCGAACACAAACCATTCAAGTATCCATGGTTTGCTTGATTGTTTCTCTATATTATATAAAAAAACAGAAGATTTGTTCGAGTCCAAGAAGCAAGAGCTAGCCTTACTAATGAATGATGCAGCGAAAGCGCACCCTTCTCTCGAACAGTACTTTCACGAAATAATCAAAAAGACTATTAAAGAATTAATTACATCTAAAACCAGTAAATATTTGGCGATTAATTCGAATAAGGTTAACTCTCTTACGAGCTATAACGACAAAAAAACACAGCAACAACTATTCGATCTATTTGATCAAACTGAAAGAAAGGAGATAGAGCAGCTAGCTAACTCTCTAACCTTAGACTTGGTACTACAAAAAACACCCTTTCCATGGTATGAAAAGTGGAAAAACAAAATCATCGCCTCTCTAGTACAATCCAATAATATAGGAGAGCAAGCTCTCGGATTTGGAGTCTGTGAAGGCCTCACATTGAGGTTGATCCGACAAGAACTAGAGGATCCAGACCGACTTATGAACAACCTCGACTCTCTATTACAAATCACTCCAATAGACAAGTTTCTCCAAAACAAGACGTTAATGTTTAAAAAGACAGAAAACTCTGACTATACACAAGAGTTTCTTAAGGGTATCGGACTTAACAAACCATCAATTGATTTCCCTGGATTTTATAATGAAATTTGTTTTAGGTTAAGAAAACACTACAAAAATCATTACAAGAACCTAATAAAACATTGCTGGTTACCTAACCACCTAAACTCCGGCGTATGTCGATTGGCTATCTATTTTAGCGATGAACAAGTGGGACATGCCTTGTATGTACGCCACGAAAAAAAAACCAACACGTTCCGATTATTTGATGCAAACATCGGCCTTATACAGCTTGACACCGCAAAAGAGTTCTACGAATGCCTTGGTGAGCTCATCCAAAGTTTTTACCCTGAATTAAAATCATTTGCTTTCACAAGATTCGAGCTTGCATCATAAACTTTCTATCACAGCTTTTGCTGCAGCTTTCCCTGAAGCAACGGCATCATTGATGGATGGGGAACTGACAGCTTCACCTGCAATAAATAGACCATTATAACTAACTATTTCTATTGGTGGTGGATCCTTTTGTGAAGGAAGAGCGTGGGAGATATGGTAACGTTTGATGAAGGTCAACCAGCTTTTTTTTAGGTCTAATTGCTCAGCTAGATACTCACGAACTTCAATGGAGGAAGGAACATTTGGTGCAATGGCTGTTGCTGAGAGCAGATGCATCCCTCTAGGAGCATAGCTCCGCTGAATCCTGCTCGGGACGCTGAAGTTATTCACGACGGCATCATCACTACCATCTAACCACAAATACCTGTCAGCCTTTAAACGGTTTCTCTCTACGGTAAAATAATCACATGAAGTTGAGCAACTGTGGATATCAGGAATGTCGCTGAACAACATTTTCAGTTGAGGCAAAGGAAGGGCTATGATGACAGCATCAACAGTGAACTTCTTGCCGGAACTCAAAACCACTGATCGTTCCGTGCAATCAACAACCTCTACCCCCTTATACACTTTAGTATGAGAAATCTGCTTTTCTAGCCATCTTGGCAGTTCCTGCATCCCTCCCCTTGGTAAGCACGCATTTCCCTTTGTGAAATAGCTCATAACTTCAACAAAGCGTTCCGCTCGCGTTTCCAGTCCCTTCTCAAGAAAGACACCTCTCATAAAAGGTTTAATAAACTGCTCGACCCACTGTTCATCTAAATTCAAACGGTTGAGATACTCTTCTGTAGTTTCTGTTGGCGACGAAATTTTCTGCCTATTCCACAGCAACGAAAGAGAACCTTTGAGTGTTCCGGAGGGAGCTTTGAACATACAAAAAGGATTAATCAACGGATTAGGGACTAAGCGCCACTGACCGTCTATTTTAACATGTGCACCGGCCTCATAGGAGCGTAACTTTAGAGCGCGCTGCCATTTTAA
The DNA here is from genome assembly GCA_021772365.1 of Chlamydiota bacterium. Taxonomy (GTDB): domain Bacteria; phylum Chlamydiota; class Chlamydiia; order Chlamydiales; family Criblamydiaceae; genus JAJFMC01. Next base: position 547 of record JAJFMC010000357.1, on the reverse strand, counting down.
GCTAATTTCCGGATAGCTATTGAGTAAAACCTGAAAACCAACATCTAAGGTGTAACCGTTGATATATTCGGAGTGGACCCTCCCCCCCAGATGGTCGTTTTTTTCAAATAGAAGAGTTTTGTATTTACGATGATTGAAAGCAAGTGCTGCTGACATTCCAGCTAGACCACCTCCGACGATAGCAATCGTTTTCACCATGACCCTAACCTTTGACTAGATATCCCTAGCCGCAGTCTATTGCAAGGTTAGTTTTTTTTACTAGAGGGAATTGCAAAAATAATTGAGGCTGTTTTCTAGAGATTTTTTTGGCTCGCAAGGGGGGGGGTCGCAGCCAACCATGCGTTGTTTACATAAACGAGCCCGAGGTGAGGCGGAAAAAGGCCTAGAAAATAGCCCAAATATTTATGCAATTCTCTCACTAGTCAGAAGTGAGGTTTTAAAAGATTAATTTGTCAATATATCGTCGATGGAGTATCAATAGATAAAACTCAAGGTGACGACTTATGAAAGGTGCTGAAGCCATCGTCAATGTAGATGCCAGCCTCGG
>JAJFMC010000356.1 GCA_021772365.1 Chlamydiota bacterium | reverse complement strand
ATTTCCACCACCGCGAGCAGCAGGACCTCCCCGTCCATCAAAAAATATAATTTCCACTCCTTTCTCTTTTGCGAGTTTCGATAAATCCTCTTTAGCTTTTTGTATTTCCCAGTTACAGGTGAGATATCCTCCATCTTTTGTTCCATCAGAAAAACCGAACATCACCGTCTGTTGAAAGCTACGTTTACGTAAGTGCTCACGATATATTGGGAGGTTAAATAACTGTTCCATAACTTCATGAGATTTTTGTAGATCCTCTATGGATTCAAATAAAGGGACGACATCAAAATTATTAGTCCACTTCTTACTGCAAACCGCTCGAGCTACCAGTAGAGTGTTAAGAACATGGCTAATACTGCGGCAGTGACTAATAATAAAACGATGACAGCTTTTTTCTCCATTTTTCTTCTGTATATCGGGAATAGCCTGAAAAACTTCGACTAGATCTTTTTCCATCCCTTCTAAGTTCCTTAATTCCGGTGATGGTATCACTTCACGTCCAAGAACTTCTGTCAACCATCTATCATCAATATTTTGATCTGAAAACATCTGAGAAACGGTACTTTCAATCACTTGACTACTTTGACGTATATCCAAACTTGCAAAATAAAAACCGAAATTTTGTGCTGCATAAATCAATCGTTCGACTGTCTCACGGAATAGTCCTCCTTGATACTCATCAACCTTTCCTCTAAGGTTCACTAAATCCTCAATAAACTCCGCTGGAGTGTCATAACCGCCTTGCCCCCCTAATGATTGGTGTAGCTTTTCTCGGATCATATTGACAGAAGGAACCGCATGTTTAAAGGTAATCCGTCTACGTAGCTTTTCAAACTCTTTGATATATTTACTTAAGATAAAGTAGTGTAAACGCTGTATAACAGCACGCGTCGTTTCTACCGTCACAAAAGGATGGCCATCTCGGTCTCCTCCTGGCCAAAAACCCAACTCGATGTTCGGACGATTACCACCACGCTCAGACCAATCTTCCGAGAGGTCCACAATTGTTTCATAAAAGACATCACCAAAGTGATCGATAAGCATTTGAGCTTCTTCTAAAGGTGTTGGAGGCTTGGGGTTTTTCAGCGAGGTAAAACCGAGTTGTAGTAGCAGTTTCCGTAACTGTGCCAAGTTATTTTTTTCAAGAACCAAAGATAGATCGTGAATAATTCCCAACACAGAATCGGGATAAAATTGAGTGGGGTGTGCTGTCAGAACAAGCCGAATATTTTTTCCTGAAGGTAGTTTTTTGGGTAATTCACTTAATTGTTTCTCAAAGTAATCTGTATAAAGCTGAGGTTTCGCTGTATCTTCTAGAGCATCAAAGAGAACAACCTCTCGTTCGATCAGCTGAAGAAAAAGAAACAGTACGCGGTCTTGCTCTTCTTCGCTACTGATATTGAGTCCATCCTTAAAGAAGCGATCTACGATCTCTATAGGAGAATTCCCTTGTGCCAATCCTTCTACACAATAACTCTTGAAAAGAGGCAATTTCTCCCCATATTGATGCAAAGGTGAGAAAGGTAACTTCAAAAAAAATTCGCTATATTTTTCATACTTCCGCTCAACCAACTTTTCGTACAAATGGGTATCAGTCATCTTCATTCTCAATATAAGTTCCAAAAACTCTTTATAACGAGGCTACCACTACGAGTCAAACTTAACTGTGTCGATAATAACCCATTTTCTTAGGAAGAGAGCCCTAGACCCTGATTGCTACCCCAAACTTGTCGTAAACGGTCTTTTTTGCGCCCAGATGCGTAGCCTCGATTTGAAGGTAAGGGTTCAACCCCTTACCGAAAATCGAGGCTTAGCAGATGGGCGCAAAAAAGACCGTTTACGACAAGAAAATGTCTGTATAATGTTTTTTCGAATCAGAACGGGTGAATATTATGAACGACTACGCTACATTGGTTTACGTTATTAGTGATGACTTACTTCGAACCTTAAAAGTTAATGATGATCCACAAGTTCATATGGTTGTGACTAGTGATGGTAAACCGATTGAATTCGAATTTAGAGCAGGTTCTGAAAGTGATTTGAGCGTTTTGTGGGAAATGAAGTTGGATATTCCACCCAGCTCTAAACTCTTTGCTGATGGCAATCACCATACAATCTTATTATCATCTTAACACCAGATTAACCATTCTCGTTTAATATTTTCATTTAATAAATTAAAACGTTAACACGGAGTGTTTTACAGCATGAATTCCGATAGTGCTTTTGCAGGATTGTTTCAACAATCCCCTTTCAATCCATCAAATTTCTTTACTGTTGACGGTAATGACCTATTCAGTAAAGCATTTGATATATCAAGCATTTCTCAAGCCTCTGCCACACCCTACGACTCAATGGATGAACAACTGATCCAACAGTTCAGCAAAAACATCATCGGCGGATTCTTAAATTTAGGGGAATCTGACGGCTGGCCTGAAGGCCACGACAACAAAGTAGGAGCAGCCTTCACACGATTTATCCTTAAAAAATACTACGCTGAAGGCAAAAGCCAACTAGGTAAATATAAACCCGTCTTTGAAAAAGCTATAGAAGCATTTCGTGAAACCGGACAAATGATCGTTTCACCGTTCAGCAGAGAGGTGGAGGACGGTCACCGCCCAAAAAACAATAGAGTGGCCTATGATTGTGCCGTTACAGGTTGGCAAAAGCATACTGTATGCCGCATGGTGGGTAATATTGCTTCACAATATGGCCCAACGAAGCCTTTCTTTGAAATTTTAGTGAACTCCCAGAGAACTTCTTATAATGACCCAGCGTGTCAGCCATTTTACATCACCATTCACAACAATGAAGGTGGCTTAGACAAACGCCGACAGCTTCTTGCTTCTTTGGAAACAGCACCATCGTTATTGGTACACCCCATATTTTATTCCGATGATCTCGTGAAGCCCGAAAAGTTTTTGGAAACATATAAGGATAAAATCGGACCTAATTCGACACGAATTCTGAAGGGATTGGCTTTTCTACAGGATACAACGATCAAGGCACAAACTGTCGGTAACTGCTGGATAAAGCAGCCGATACGTTGCCTATTAGCGACTCTATACCTTGAGTTATTAAGCACAGAAACAAAACTAACACCGAAAGAAACATGGGACATGGCCAAAAGCCTTTACCTATGCGTTCAGCGTGCAACGGCGATCCCCTATATCGAAAGTATGTTACAGAAGGAAAAGGTCTCACCTCAAATGCTTAAAAGCGCCAAGATAGCCCTAGAAAAACGTAAGGCTCTTTAGACCCAAACAAGTTGAAGAATTGTTTTTTAGCAAAGAGAAATCCCAATTCTTCAGCTTGTTTGGGTATAGACCTTGAAACAAACCCCTAGGTGATGTTTACTAGTAATTTCAGAAAATTCACCCTAAGGGTTTATCAATGACTGAATCCATCAAGCAATTACTCCAAAAACCGTGGGTAACAGACCTTTCGATCTTGTTACTTTTCGTCATTGTATTCAACTTAGGAGTCAAACGCCTCCTAGAGTTTCTCGCTAATCATTTTACCCATAAACAGCAGTTCTGGCGAGCCAGCTTTTTCGAAGCGCTCTATCCTCCTACCTGTTTCTTCGTTTGGTTTTACGCCACATTCTGGTGTATCGTCATCATCGACCGCAGCATAAACAACGAACCTATCATCAGCCCTACATCCATCACCATCCCTGTCGTTCTGGGAATAATCGCCGCAGGGTGGTTTTTTATGCGGTGGAAACGACTGACTATACAAGCAGTGACAGAAAACAATGCGTGGGAAAAGGTGCGATTGGACCCGCAACGTATCGATGCTATCGACAAGATCTTTACCCTGGTGATCCTGTTTATCGTTATAGCACTCCTTCTTGAAGTCTCCGGCCAAGGCGTCGGTACGCTGTTAACCATCGGAGGGATCAGCGCTGCGGCCATTGGATTTGCCGCCAAAGACCTCATCGCCAATTTTTTTGGCGGACTACTGATCTATATCAACACCCCCTTCAAGACCGGTGATTTCATCAAAATAGCAGGAAAAGACACAATGGGGAAGGTCGAAGAAATTGGCTGGTACATGACGCGTATTCGCGACCTAGAAAAACTCCCTATTTTTATCCCGAACTCGATGTTTTCACAAACGATGGTAACCAATTTATCAAAACGGACCCACCGTCGGGTTTTCGAGACCGTCGCGATTCGGTTTAAAGATTTCTCTTGTATCAAAGCTATTATTGCAGAATTCCAGGCTCACCTTGATCAACATGAGTCGTTACAAAATGATTTACCAAGATTTGCTGCCTTCTCCGCATACAATAACAGTTCTTTGGATATTAAGATCATGGCCTACTCCAACGTGACAAGTTTAGATGGGCACCGAGTAATCCACCAAGAACTACTGTTCAAACTCCATGAAATCGTCACAAAAAATGGCGCCTATTTTGCTTACCCAACGATGGCCGTTCAAATGGTTGAAACACGACCGGTATAAATTCTGGCTCGTTTTCTTCCACCAAAATGTGTGCTACCCATTTTTATGGATAGGAATTTCAATGGGGTGATCTTGATCTCCTTCCCATATTAGCAAATCAGTGGATTGACTTCGTAAATACGGGCAATTAATTTAGCCCAGTTTAAGGAAACTTTTTCTGTTTTATTTGCAGCCTTTTGATGGTGTGGAGGGGTACTACATAAAGGCCGTTTTTTAGCATTCGCAGCGACCTTCTGCCTTCGTGGAGAGTTTAGGAGCAAATACACTCATAGTTCATCCTCACTTTCACTTAGTTGTTGCTGAGACCCCGATTGCCACGCCAAACCGCAGCTAAAACTTCTTTGAGTGCGTCAGATACGACTGTAGCGACGCAGGAAAAGACTCCGTCTTTTCCAGGGAGTTACAGGAAGTAGATGGCGTGCTCAAAAAAGTCTTAGCTGTGTATCATCCCATATAAACAATTCATACTATAAGCTAATATGAAGCAATGGATTTTTATGAAAAATCCTTGTTCCGTATTCACTCTTAAATTCCTTGGGAATAAATCTGTTA
>JAJFMC010000355.1 GCA_021772365.1 Chlamydiota bacterium | reverse complement strand
CAGTATCAGAAATAAGCTTGTCGTTATAGCTCCGAGCCCAAGGGTATAAAAGGGGTCTAGGGAGTTTTTGTGGCATTTAACAGGGTGAAAGTGAAGAAAAAAGTTTTTAAATACAATCTCTGAGCGGTCTACATCATTGTTGGGATAGTTGTGTCTAAAGATAGAGCGAACGAACAACCTTGGGAGGTTGACGATATATTCTGCCCATGATTCGCGACGTTTTCCGTGAAAGACTGCCATTAATATTTCTCCAATCTATTCGTCTTATGTTGTTGGTGTGTACCAAGCTGATTTCCAATCAAGTGATGACTTCGCTTTGTCTACCAATAGATCGCCAGAGGCACCTCTAAAGACCTTGAAGAACACTAAATCTGACGGTGCTGGTCCGCCTGTTACTCGGCCATACCTGTCGTATGTCGATCCGTGACAGGGACATGCGTATCCTGTTTCCGCTAAGTTAACAGTACATCCCAAATGTGTACAAACAGCTGTTTGTACACGGACCTTACCTGCATTTGTTTCAACAAACACTTTTTGTTTTGGGTCAAAAATTTTTCCGTCTTTGCTAAGGACTTCTTCCGGGCGTCCTATAGAGAACACACTCGGAGGTACTTTCATCGCGTTGGGGTATAAAAATCCGAGGATGGAAGCGCCAAACATATGCCCAGCACCGACGAGGCATGCACCTACACCCATAAGAGCTAGGAATGATCGTCTCGAGATACGGGGGTCTTTATCATCTGGGTCGACATTGAGAGAGTTTCTGTATTTAGGCATTTTTATTATCCTCTTCTTCGCGAAAAAGTTGGTACTTAACATCTTCTTGGTCGTCGAACTGGCCTTGTTTGAGGTAGTAAATATAAATAATGATCCCAGCAAGTCCTGTCGCTATGGTTAGTGCGATATAGCCTAACATTTCAACACCCTATTAAAAATCAAAACATTACTTATCTGCACGTCTTTTTTTATCCAATCCATCTAAATGAGTAATTCATCGCATCCATGGTGACCGCTTGTGTCGGGCACTTTTCGGCACAAAGACCACAACGGATGCAAAGGTCTTCGTCTTTAAGCATGGCAGATCCCATGTTGTTAGTTTCTTCATCGTTCATTGTTGATGAGTCGACCCCATAAAAATTATCAATAGCTTTTCTTAAATTACCTTCTCCAACATCTTTGTTGAGTTTGGACAAAGGGACGAGCTTTAAACAGTTACAAGGGCATACGTCGACACATCCGTTACATTTGATGCAGAGTTCTCCATTGAAGACCGGGCTGACGTGACATTGCAAACAGCGGTTCGCTTGCTCATGAACCTCTTCATCAGTGTAGTTGTTTTCCACCATATTAGTGTTGAGGACGCGAAGTTTAGGTGGTTGATTGCTAGGAAGTTGCCAGTTGGTTCTTAAATATGTTTTATCGCGGTGTGCTGAGAGTTCTGTAAATTCACCTACAAATTCCTTGTAGGGCCTAGTCTCTCGTAAGTCGGTGTCAATACTTCTTGCAGCCTCTTGCCCTTGGCGTATTCCTGTGATAAATAATGCAGCACCGAAGGCTGCGTCACCACCGGCATAAACGCCCTCAATAGATGTTCTTCCTGTTCCCTTTTCAGTTTGGATAATTCCGCGATCGACAATAAACTCATCTGCTTTATCCCAGCCATTAAGGAAACCCATGTCCATTCCCTGGCCAATTGCTAAGGCTATGGTGTCACATGGAATAATAAATTCTGCATTTGGGACGAATTGTGGGGAAAAGCGGCCGTTGTAGTCGAATAGAGAAAGTATTTCCTGAACTTTAAGTCCTGTTACTTTACCATTTTCATCTCGGACGACTTCTTTTGGGGCTAGTCGGTTATGAGTGGTGATCCCCTCTTCTATCCCGTCTTCTATTTCAAATTCATCGGCAGTTTGTTCGTCACGAGTTTCTAGACATACCATTGTCACTTTAGCACCATTACGCACTGATGATCGAGCGACATCGTAGGCAACGTTACCACCACCAATGACGACGATGTGTTCACCTACCTTCCATTTTTGTTCGTTGCATATGACGCGAAGGTATTCGATACCACGAATGATGTCTGGTTCTGAAGCCCCTGGAATGGGGAGGTCGCGAGATTTCCATAGTCCGAGACCTAAGAAGACCGCATCGTACTGATCTTGTAGTTCGTTCATCGTGATATCGCGACCAAGTTTCGTGTTGTAGTGGATTTTTGCTCCTAGGTGTTCGATAGCACCGATTTCAGCATAAACGACATCGTTTTTCAGACGATAATTGGGGACACCGTATGTCAGCATTCCACCTGGCTTAGGCATCATTTCATAGACATCAACGTCATAACCTAAACGAAGGAGGTCGTGTGCACAGGTTAGTGAAGCGACACCTGCGCCTATACAGGCTACTTTTAGTCCGTTGGGGCGTGGATTTGTGGTTCCTCGGGCGTAACTAAATTCTAGTGAGCGGATATGTGCTTCTCTGTCGAGGCCAAACCACTCATCTAGATAACGTTTCTGTGCTCGTATGGTTAGTGTTTTGTCAACACGGTCACGCCTACAGGCCATTTCACAAGGAGCGCCACAGATCATTCCACAGATGTAAGCAAATGGATTAGGTCCGCGAGCAATCTTGTATCCTTCTAGAAGATCACCCCTGTGTATTGCGAGCATATAGGCCCGTGGATCTGTATTTACAGGGCAGCCGTCGCGGCAGTCTATTTGGCGGAGGTAGTAATCGAGGTCGGGAATAACGACATCGTAAAGTTCTTTGTATGTTTGGATGATGTCTTCATTATCGTTTGACATGAATATCTCCTAGCCTATTTCCACTTGGAACTGTATCAGAACGGTTGGTTTTTGTTAAATTAATTCTGGAGAAAGGATTATGATTGACACCCAACGGTGTTGAATTAAAATAATTTTTCACGCCCTGTATCCTTCGTGTTCTTTGCGACCTCAGCGTTCTAATCACCTCGTAGTCCTTATAATTAAAGCATACATAAGTCTCTGGGGTGTTTGAACGCAGAGATCGCAAAGAACGCGGAGGGCGCAGAGGGAGTGAAAATATTTCATAAGTTGATTCTATAGATTGAAATTATTGGGTTGTAAACAGGGTACTAATATTGTGATTTGATCAGCTGCTGCCAATAGACGCGCTGTGCTGCGTCGAGGAATTTGATAAGAGCGAGGTGGTTGACTGGCCAGGTGTTGACGCACTCT
>JAJFMC010000354.1 GCA_021772365.1 Chlamydiota bacterium | reverse complement strand
ACAGATGATTTTCCATGCTTTGATCGACTCGATATCGCCTCCCTGCAGGGTGGCGACTTCTTGCTGCGACTTCCGTTTGAATTCTTCATCGGCATCGAATCGTTGTTTCGAGGCTTTGTACCAGTTGACGAGGTGTGTTAGGTCTGTCTCTTTTTCCCCGGTGAGTATTTGCGGTTCTTCTTCTTTTAAATAGGCGATCAACATCCCAAATGATGTCCCCCAGTCGCCGATGTGGTTTAATCTTAAGACGTCGTGACCGAGAAATTCGAAAAGCCTGGCAAGGCAATCGCCGAGGATTGTTGAGCGTAGGTGACCGACATGGAGTTCTTTTGCAATATTTGGTGAAGAGAAGTCAATGACGATGCGTTGTGGTTTTTCGGGTATGTCTATGGCGAGGTGTTTGTCGGCAAGGATTGCTTTGACAAAGTCTGTGATGTAGGAATGGGTCAGTGTGATGTTGATAAATCCCGGCCCTGCGATTTCCATCGATTCAATGAGGGAGGGGGCGTCGACGTGTTTCATGATTGTTTCTGATATCTGACGTGGCGCTAGCTTTAAGGTTTTCGCCAACCGCATCGCTGAGTTGAATTGGTAGTGCCCAAACTTATCTTGGGTACTTTGCGTGACCTCCGCGCTAAACGAAGGATCTTCGTGCAGTTCGGGGAATGCGGAGAGTGTTGCTTCTCTAAAGCAAGAATGTAACGTTTCTATCGGTGTTTTCATCGAGTAGTCATCTGGGGTTAATTATTTTTAGAGGCCAATAATAACAGTGATCCTTTTAAAAATCCATCCCCACAATCCTTCCAATTTCTATGTCCTGTACAGGTGCAAGGCGTGGCAGTCTGCGAGGTGTTGGTGGTCTGCGAGGTGTTTTGAACGCAGAGATCGCAGAGTACACAAAGAGCGCAGTGGGAGGTGAAATGTTTGCGAGGTCAAATACTCCAAGGAGGAAATGGCTCGCAAGCTCGCCATTTTCTCCTTGAAGCATTAACAGCACTGGCTTCGCCAAAAAAGCTATTGGCGAAGCCCGTGTTGTGGGTAAGGAAGCGAGCTTGCGAGCTACCCTACCCCAAATTCGGGACCTCATCACCTCGTAGACTGCTACGTCTCAAACTGCTACCTACACAAACCTACTCGTTAAAATACCGCAAAATCGATAGGTTCTATCCGTTTACTGACTGCTTGCTGTAAATTGTGATCAGCAATCTCTTCCGCTACCTGACTCGTAGATTTGTTTTCTCGCTCCGATATCTGGAATACGTTTGTGAGAATGTCATAAATATGGTCGGTTTTGTTTCGAGACAAAATAGGATCATAGCCTCCAGGCTCAAATTCCATGGCGGCATTGATTAACCCACCGGCATTGATAATGAAATCCGGAGCGTAAAGAATGTCTTTTTCAAAAAGAAGCTCACCGTCACTTCGATGTAGGAGCTGATTATTCGCTGCACCGGCTATCCCCTTACAATTAAAATGGGCGATTGTCTCGGGATTAATAACCCCTCCCATCGCACAGGGTGCAAAAATATCGCACTCTACCCGGAAAATCTCGTTTGGCGGCACGATTTTTGCCGAGTAAGTGTGTTTGAAATGGTCGAGCTTCTTTTGGTCGACATCAGTAACAATGAGATCTGCTCCATGCCAAAAGAGGTAGTCCGCAAGCTTACTACCAACATGTCCCAGTCCTTGAATAGCAATAGTTTTTCCCTTTAAAGAATGAGATCCATACAAATTGTTCAGCGTCGCTTGAATTCCACGAAATACTCCCCATGCTGTAAATCGGCTGGGATCGCCACTACTCTGCTTCGTAGCTAAGCACGAAATGTAAGGAGATACTTCACGCATCACCGCCATATCATGTGTCGTTGAACCGATATCTTCGGCGGAGATGTAATTTCCCTGAAAATAGTTGATGACTTCAGCAAATGAGTGGAGTAAAGAAGTGTTTTTTTGTGTTCGTGGATCGGCAATAATCACACTTTTTCCTCCTCCGAGACCCACTTCGGCAATTGCTGATTTTTTGGTCATGGCCTTGGCGAGGCGAGTGACATCCTCAAGAGCGTCTTCGGGGTTATTGTAGGGATATATGCGGGTTCCCCCTAAAGCGGGCCCTAATTTCGTGCTGTGAACAGCGATATAACAATGTAGGTTGGTCTCTTCGTCTATGCCTTCAACGACGTCCTCAAATCCTTCAATTTCTATTTTTTGTATTTTCAGCATTGGAAACCTCTTGGTTATGCGGTCATTGTCTGCTATAGGAATATCAACCATAAAAATCCCCCTTGATAATAAAGTGGTTTATATCTATCATTTAGCTCAGTCAATTAAGTATTTAGTCTATAATATATCCCCAGAGGTCACGATGGTTAAAGAGGTCACCCTTACCGAAAGTTTAAAGGAAAAACTTAAAAATTTCCTCTCTGAAAATAGTAGCGTAGAACTTATTAATGCATATCTCTACTTTATCCAAAATAAGTTTAACCTACAACCTGTACTATATCCTAAGAAGAAAATTATCTATGTTAGTTACGATGATGCCCTCTCTAAGATACAGAAGGATGAGGAAATTTGGAGAGAAACTGAGATAAAAATCAGTTTCAGTCATGAAAGTGTCAACGATAATACTAAAAAAATCTACATGTGCCCTTTCTCAGGAAAGGTGTTCGGTGACAACACACACCCTAATCCACAGGATGCGATTTATGACTGGGTATCAAAATGTCCAGAAAATACAGAGCGTTGCGGTGGACTTCGCGTAAAGCGATTCTATGTATCTGATGACCCTGAAGTGATCAAAAGTTATTTGGAAAAAAATAGACCGAAGAAGCCTATCACTAAAAAGGTGTTTTCTTCATCGATGAGTGGGAAGATTTTCAGTACACAAGCATCAGTTCTCAAGGATTTCAAAGAAAACTACTTACGTTCTATGACTTTACTGGAAGTGCAAAATCAGAATAAATTCGAAATTGAAAACAGTTTCCTCGAATTTATTCAGGCACAGCTTGTCGAGGACAAGGTTGCTGCATTTATCGAAGCTCTTGCTGAGTATGACGAATTTATCCCATACGTTCAGAAGTGGCTCACATAGTTGATGAACACAGTCAAGGTTTGTAATTCTCTTGAGGAGACATATCAATTAAGTGTCTCTTTTGGGAAAGGTCTCAAGGAAGGAGATATAGTCTGTTTTTTTGGTGGCCTCGGAGCCGGAAAAACAACTTTTGTCAAGGGGATTATTGAAGGGGTGGGTGGTTATTCTCCTGAGTCTGTTAATAGCCCAACCTTTTCTTATTTAAATATCTACACCGGTGATAAGACGGTATATCATTTTGACCTCTATCGACTTCGTGATGCCGATGAATTTCTCAGTATGGGTTTCGACGAGTATTTGTTTTCTGAAGGGATTTGTTGCGTTGAATGGTCCGAAAAAATAGCAGACTTGATACCTCCAGACGCCATAAAGGTAGAGATTACCCACGTTAGTGAGAATAGCCGTTCTGTGAGTATAAAATATTAGAGGGAATTGCATAAATATTTTTGCAATTCCCTCATTAGCTTAAACTTTGGCCTGGTTCATTCAAACGATCTGTTTACATTTTTTCTTTATTTTATTATACTCATCCATTGATTCAGTAAATTTTGGTTCTTAATTGTGAAATATTTATTTAAAAATGCCAAGTTCATTAAAACAGCTCTTCAACCCAAGGATTATCCCCATTTATTAGGGCTTAAAGAGCAGCAAATGTCGGAAATCGCGGTGGCTGGACGTTCGAATGTTGGGAAATCGACATTGTTGAACCACCTGTTTCAGCGTAAAGGGTTGGTGAAAACGTCTTCGACTCCAGGTAAAACCCAGGCCCTCAACTATTTTACCGTTGATGACGATCTCGCCCTTGTCGATTTACCGGGATATGGCTATGCCAATGTACCCCAGTCTGTTCGAAGAAAATGGGGCCCTATGGTTCAGGCCTACCTAAATGGACGTGAATTACTGAAAATCGTTCTTTTTCTCTTTGATATCCGACGCATGCCTAATGCGGATGACTTTCAGATGGTTGAATGGCTATTGCAGTCGGAAATAGCTGTGATATTAGTCATCACGAAAGTGGATAAAGTGAAAAAAAACCAAATAAAAGCACAGACGGAAAAAATCTTACAAGCCTTCAATGTTGAGAATCTATATCATGTACACTATTCGGCAACGAAGAACGTCGGGAGAAAGGAACTTATATCCATGATTAATGACGCTATGCATGGTGAGGATGAATAGAGATGGCTAGAAGTTTAGAGTATGAGAAGTTTGTTTGTGTAGACTGTGAAACAACAGGTTTGGATACCCAAAAAGACCTTGTTATTGAGGTCGCTGTCGCAACTTTTACATTTGGTCAGGTGATTGAGGAGTACGAATCTCTCGTAGATCCAAAATGTGAAATTCCTCAAAGCTCTATTGAAATTCACCACATCGCACAGGAAATGGTTGAAGGACAGCCCTTGATACAAGAAGTGTTACCCCACGTCCTAAAAATGATCGGCAGGGATATTATTATTGGGCACGGAGTACAATATGATATCGACATTCTTACTGCTGAAGCAAAACGTCATAACATTCCTTGTACGATCTCTAATAACCAAGTAATTGACACGTTGCGACTCGCAAGACTTTACGGTAATAGCCCGTCGAATGCTTTAGAACGTCTTGGAATTCATTTCAATGTCGAATCAGAAGGACACCATCGAGCGATGAATGATGTACGTGTCAATATCGAGGTCTTCAAACACCTGTCCAATAAATTCCGCAATATAGCAGCTATTTTCAAAGCTTTGTCAAAACCTATTCTTCTTAAAAAAATGCCTCTAGGTAAGCACAAGGGTAGGCCATTCCGCGATATCCCCGTCCAGTACCTTCGTTGGGCTGCGAATAAAGACTTCGATCAGGACCTCTTATTTTCCATTCGTTCTGAGATCAATAAACGCAAGCAAGGGAACCTATTCGAACAGTCAAGCAATCCATTTGCAGACCTGGATATATAGAGCGAATTGCAAAAATATTTGGGCTTTTTTCGGGCTCGTTCTTGAAAACAACGCATGGTTGGCTACGAACACCTTCCCGTGTCTCCGTGACTTCGCTTTGAGTAAATTTAAAATTGTCTTTTAATGTCTGGTGCCCTGACCCCGATTGCCACCCCAAACCGCAGCTAAAACTTCTTTGAGCACGTCAGATACGACTGTAGCGACGCAGGGAAAGACTCCGTCTTTTCCAAGGAGTTACAGGAAATAGATGGCGTGCTCAAAAAAGTTTTAGCTGTGTATCATCCCATATAAACAATTCATACTGTAAGCTAATATGAAGCAATGGATTTTTATGAAAAATCCTTGTTCCGTATTCACTCTTAAATTCCTTGGGAATAAATCTGTT
>JAJFMC010000353.1 GCA_021772365.1 Chlamydiota bacterium | reverse complement strand
TCCTGTGTTTGCTAAAGCAGAGGAGTTTGATATTGTTTATCAAATATTAATTTTATTTTTATCAACAACAAAACATTTTTTCATAGAATAGTCTTTAATATTGATTTATGGAGAATTCAAATGACATATATATCGCATCAGGAATCCCAAATAATTGATGCTTATCACGATTTTTACAAAAGAAATGGTATAAACTGTAAAAAAGAATGGACGATGGGGGGCGAAAGAAAAATTGAAATCGAAGACCAAACTCTATCGGAGATCCACCTTAAACTTGAAAGTGAAATGCTAATTGATCGAAGTAAGCTGAAAACTCACAAGTTTAACTTTCGTTACAAAATACAAGATTTAAAAGCATCGATTGATTACCTCGAAAAGTTCACCTACACAGAGTTGATTAACAGTATAAAAGATGATGCTCTCTCCTACGATATTGGTAGCGTGTCTAAATTTGCTAAAAGAAACGGTAGATCAATAATGAGTAGATTTGGAAAAGTTCTTGATGCTCTCAAAGATATTCGTCAACTTACAGAAACACCTAGTAGTCAACGAAAAGAACTATACACTTCGCAGGCTGTAACCGCTGAAAGACGAGTATCCAAAATTTTCGATAAGGCGTTGCCAACCCAACGAATCGGTCACTCTAAATCCTTTAAAGAAGCTATTAAAACCCTTTCTGTATTTCACAACAGGTGGAAGTAATTTCTTTCTACACTATTTTGGTTGGAGCTCTGATTCAAGTCTTTCCATACGCTTAAAGAGCTTGTCGACCTTTTTGAAATGAACGTATTTTCTGTTATATTCTTCAATAGGAAGAACAGGAATGCCACGATAATTCCCAGGCTCGTTGATAGACTTGGAAACTCCAGATTTTGCTGCGATTGCTACATTGGAATTAATTGAGATATGCCCTGCAATACCCACCTGGCCACCAATAATAACGTTTTTGCCTGTCGTGCTGGATCCGGCAATTCCTGTTTGAGAAACAATAATGTTGTCCTCACCAACTTGAACGCCATGACCAATCTGTACAAGGTTATCGATTTTCGATCCCTTAGCAATAATTGTCGATTTAAAACGTGACCGGTCAATCGTTGTATTCGCACCGATTTCCACTTCGTCTTCAATAGTCACAATACCCATTTGACATAGTTTATGATGCTTCCCCTGCTCATCAGTAGTGAATCCGAAGCCACACGAGCCAATAACAACACCGGGATGGATGACAACTTTATTTCCAATGATACACAACTCTCTGATCGTCACGTTTGGGTGGATCAAGCAATTCTCACCAACAGAAACACCAGCGCCGATATACGTGCCGGCACCTATGAAAGTATTATCCCCTATGCGGCAATCTTGGTCGATTACTACATGTGGTCCTATGTTGACGTTTTCTCCTACGGTACTCTTTTCGTGAATCACAGCCGTAGGGTGAACACCCGAAAAACCTGTGAGCATATGAGTCGCTTCATGAAAAGCTTCCAAAACGACTTGGAAAGCTCTTGTAGGATCGCTATTTACAAGAAAAGTTTTTCCTTCAGAAGCGAGGTTCGAAGAAGCGATGAAAATAACTCCAGCTTTGGAATTTTTCATCGCTTTTTCATATCTTGGGTTCGATAAGAAAGAGACGTCTTCAGTGTCGGCAGACTGCAAATCAGAGACGTTGGAAATGAGGTAATCCTGATCACCAATGATTTCAGATTTTGTCATGTCAGCAAGTTCTGTAACAGTAAAGTATTTTTTATGCATGAAGACTTTCCTACTTCCTAATGAACGTTAATTTTTTATAGATGAGCTTCTTTATCCATTACATCCACAGCGGCGTCAGTAATATCTAATGTTTCAGAAAAGAAAAAGCAAGCGTCTTCATTGATTATGATATCGAGATTTTTTTCTTTAGCGACTTTTTCTGCTGCATCATTAACATTATCAGTTAGCTTTTGTACAACTTTGAAGTTTGCTTGGCTGAGCGTTTGGTAAAGCTGTTGTTGTTGCTGTGCAAGTTCTTGGTTGAAGATACGGAACTTATGCTTCAATTCAGCTTCAGCTTCCGGTGATAGACTGTCTAAATAATCAGGATCGTCGAGTTTTCCAGCGATTTCAGCCATTCTTTTCTCTTTGTCTTGAAGAACTTGTTCTGCTTGTTTTTTCAGTGCCTCAAAAGAAGATTGCTCTTGCATCCCAAGTTTCGAACGCTCGACAGCTTGCTTGAAGTTGATCACTCCAACCTTAATATCATTAGCTGCATCCACTTCTGGAACTGCAGTCATGCTTAGAAATGCAACAGCTAGTGTAGCAAATATTTTTTTACTCATTTTCATTGTATACTCCTTAAGCTTTTTCCATTATCTATGAGGGGATCGAAAAATTTTGGCTGATAACTTTACGATTAAGCCAAAATTTTACAATCCCCTCTCCAATTGAAATTTGGTATATACATATTTGCCAAAAATCAGTTAATTGTCAACGATAACACATTCATCAAATTATGCACAATAAAGCTAAAGACTAAGCAGGGCAATCGTATTATATATTTAATTTGACTGACTAATCTCAGATCCTCACTATTGTTAACGCAACTTATAAGAGCAAACTGTGAGGCCAGATATGATTGAAAAAAATCAAAATGA
>JAJFMC010000352.1 GCA_021772365.1 Chlamydiota bacterium | reverse complement strand
CAAATCATTTTCAGAACCTGCTCTGAATTCGAATTCAATCGGTTTACCATCACTAGTCACAACCATATGAACTTGTGGATCATCATTAACTTTTAAGGTTCGAAGTAAGTCATCACTAATAACGTAAAGCAATGTAGCGTAGTCGTTCATAATATTCTCTCGTTCTGATTCGAAAAAACATTATACAGACATTTTCTTGTCGTAAACGGTCTTTTTTGCGCCCATCTGCTAAGCCTCGATTTTCGGTAAGGGGTTGAACCCTTACCTTCAAATCGAGGCTTAGCAGATGGGTGTAAAAGAGTCGTTTACGACAAGTTTGGGATAGCAATCAGGGGCTATGCTATAGAGGGAATTACATCTTCTCCAATCCCTAGTTTGATTTTAGCTAACTCACCATTAAAAGTTAACGACTCAACAATTTCGGGATCATTATAAAAAGCTTCTGCGGAACAGCTCGGACAAAGTAAATTTCCAGGTAAGAGATTTCAGAAATTGTGGTCGCCGCTTTACAATTATTAAAAAATTCTCATATAGTGAGGTCAGGATAGCAACCTGATTTGTATAATATTTTATTTATCAACTGTTTAGGTAAAATGGAAGAAGCTCCGGAAAATCAAAGTCCTCGAAGTGACAAAATCCCCGATCGACCACTAGAGTGTAGCGAGTGCAAAAAGCAGATAGAAGTCCGTTACACAGAGATGGAGTGCGGGCAGATTAATGAGACAAGCATGTGTAATGATTGTCCTGAGCTCCACAAGAAGCTTAGAGGCGCAAGTTTAAGCTCTAATGTAGAAGATGCTTCCTCGAAAACCATCTTAACATGTGGTGACTGTGGGACATCTTTAGAGGAGATCCGTGTTGGCCACCCCATGGGTTGCAGCCACTGTTACGAAGTATTTGCTGATACGATTATCTATGAACTCTACTCTATGGGTAAAATACCCGAAAAACTTGATTTAGAGAAAAAATCAGTTCCTCTACATTTAGGACGTTCTCCCGGGGAGTCTTTGAAAGTCAATCCTTCACTTAAATTGATTGCACTCAACGAAGCTTTAAATGAAACCCTTAAGCGTGAAGACTATGAGCAAGCTGCGCTTATTCGCGATCAAATTAATGCTCTGACGGAAAAATCTGAACAGGCAGAGGAACAAAAAGATGAGCCAGAGTGATGACGGCACAACGAACCACTTATATTTGAATAACCCCTGGAAAAACAACCCCAACCAAGTATGGTTGTCCTCAACCCTCACCACTTTTCGCAACATCGATAAATTCAATTTCCCAAATAAATTGGATACTGATAAGCAGAAGGCCATTGTCAATTTAGTCAGCTCTCCCATTCTCAATTACAACCAACTGAACGAGCCCAAGCTCATTTACGCCGAAGAAATGGATCCCTTGGATAAAGAGTATCTGACTGAGCATTTTCTTTCTGCTGAAGGCTTTTACCAAGCACATGCTGGTGAGGCATTTATCATCGACAGTACTGGCGAGTTTTTGGCAACTATTAACATCCACGACCACCTCCGCTTAACTCTTATGGATAACACTGGCGATGTAGAAAATAGGTGGAACGATTTAGTGGAACTGGAAACAACTATTGGGGAGTCGCTAAAATACTCCTTTTCCCAGAGGTTTGGTTTTCTTACTTCAGATCCAACAACATGTGGTACTGGGATGCAAATCACTGTTTTTCTACAGCTCCCAGCCCTTATCCACTCAGAAATCATCGATGAAACCCTCAACAAGTTGGTTGATGAAAACGTTACAATCTCAGGTTTACATGGAAGCCCCACTGAAGTGATTGGTGACATTCTGATGATAAAAAACAACTTCACCCTTGGGACAACGGACGAGAAGACTCTCACGACGATTGAGAATGTAACGACAAAACTGGTTGTGAAAGAAAACTCTCAACGCTCTAAAATGAGAAAAGATGGGGATCCCGATATCAAAGACCGCATTAGTCGGGCCTTTGGTATTCTCATGCACTCTTATCAAATCGATGCCGTTGAAGCATTGAATGCATTGAGTTTGATTAAGTTGGGAGTAGACCTGAACTGGATTACCGGCACAACCACAGAAGAGATTAATACTTTATTTTTCAATTGCAGACGTGCACACTTGATCTGCCAATTCGACAAAGAAATCTCGCAAGAAGAACTGCTGCATAAGCGTGCTGAATATATTCACGAATTTCTTAAGACGATTCAGCTAACCATTTAGAGAAGTAGCATGAATAAAAAATGTGTCGCTCTTAACTACGCCTCACACAAGCATTATAACGATCACCTCGCGCCTATGAGTGTGATTATGGATATTCCGCTTGTCGTTGTAGAACATGAAGACTTCGAGATCTGTAAAAGGTTATATCCTGATGTCAACGTTGAAATGACAGAATACCATGATTTCAATCCTGAGCATTTGATTGCCAACTACGACGTTTTGTTCATGTCTGACCTTTGGGATAGAAGAGTTTTGAAGGAAAAGTTCAAAACACTCGAGGAAAAATATCATAAATGCATCCGCAATGTCCATGTGATCCATGGGTTTTCCGACAAAGGGTATTACATACGAAAAGCAGCCAATGAGGATATCACATTAGTATATGGGCAAAACATGCTTGATATGTTTAGGAACGAAGGAGTTTTACAAAACTTACATCAGTATGTGATGACAAGTAACTACCGTTACTCCTATTTCAAAAAACACGAAGCTTTTTATGACAAGATCATGGAGCAAGAGATTCTTTGCGATTTGGATCCAAATAGGAAGACGATTTTATACGCACCCACGTGGCTGGATTTAGAAAATTCTAGCACCTATTTCGATTGTATTGATCATCTGCTTAGTGAACTACCAAAAGAATATAATATGATTATTAAGCCGCACCCGCAGTTGGAAATTGATGATATTTCAGCCTATTATCAAACACTTGGAAAGTGTCAGCAATACTCCAACGTAGTTGTTTTAACTGATTTCCCTCCGATTTATCCTATTTTAAAACATGCTGACATCTACATTGGAGACATGTCTTCCATAGGTTATGACTACCTCGTATTCGATAAACCCATGTATTTTATTAACAAAGAAAACCGCAATCCGAAGCATAATCGACGTTCTTTTCTATTTAATTGCGGTGTAGATGTTAAAATCGAAGAACTTCCTCATATTCATAAAATTATCAAAAACACAATCGATAGCGACAAAGAGAAATTCACAAATATACGTGCAGAGGTATGGGAATATACTTTTGGACAAGAGCGATCGTTCGAAGAAATTCGCGAAGATATTATGAAAGCTATCGATATTCCCATCAACGAACAGTGCTTTAGCCCCAAAAGGTGTTAACACGCGTGCCTTCAATGGTGTCAGGATCCAAGAAGAGAATGCAAATATCCGCTTTCTATCATGTCATACTGATCTAATACTTCTATTCTATGACCATCAGATGTTCCTAAGCCAATATTATTCGTCAGCGGATTGAAAAATGCGACAAAATGGTTAACAGCAGAATCTTTTTTACTCCAGTTTGTTGGAAAAAGGTGAATTGCATGATCCAGTATCATTTTTTTTTGCTCAGTAAGCAAAAGCTGCTGGATCACAAGATTTGTAAACGATAAAGATGTTTTTTCACGATCACCATCATCTAGTTCTACACAGTCGATAACTATTTTTAAAAGGCTTTTACAGAACATTGAGATAATAGTTGAACCTTTAACAAGTATGGATATTTTATTATCGAAGTTTAAGTACTGAACAGAAGGGATAAATTCCTGTTTTACTATCTCAACAAATTGGAGTTGTCTTTCTTTACTTATCTCACCTATAGAAACTTCTAATCCGGGTTGTATCAAGTGATCAGACAAAAGATCAACAACAGACCTAGACTCATCCATCATAGCCTTCATTGTAGGGTGAAGTGGATACATATACTCGCATCCTTTTATTCCCTTTCTCAACTTACTAATGCATTGCTCAACAAATTTCACGATGCTTTTAGGCCTTGTATTTGTCGGGTCTTTAAAAGCAATCGTATCATCAAAAGCAGTAAAAAAAGTGGGAAGCTCGAATTCTTTAAATTCATTCCACGGTGTATTGTGGGGATATTGGTCACTATTTTTTGTTTCGCTATTTCTCGGATCATACGCTACAGCGAATTGATGGGAAAACTGGTGGCTATCAATAACCCGAAGTTGTAATTTATCAAAAATTTGTCTATATCCCTCTTTTTCTGCATCGGAATGTAATGTTGTCAGCAAGGCATCTTTAGCAGCTTTTATTGATGATTCTATAATGGATTTAAAAGACGCAGCAGAATCGATGACCGTTTCCTTAGAATCATAGAGGGAGTTAAATCCTTCGTATAACCGCACATTATCTTTAAAGTTGGAAAAAAATATTCTATAGATTTGTTTCATTCGATGCTGTTCCAGCTTGTCAGCGATGATACTCGAAAAAACACTTTCAATGCATCGTTGGATCCGGTTATATCGAGTTTCAAGGACTTTAACACCCTCTGCCTTCTTTATTAATTTACTCCAAACCAGAAGCAACGGGCATCCTGTTTCTGATAGGAGTCCCAAGACACCTCTACGATATGCGAGTGTAATGGCATCTTCACTAGTATTTGGCCGAACCGAATAGGCTGCCGCTTCCCATAATACTTCACTGAGATTGACAATTTTTGATATAGCAATGGTATTCTTTAATAACCGTTCAATAACTGCTTGATCTGTACTAGAAGGCTCTCCAAAACCGATCATATGATATGCCCGAGAAATACTTGGAATATTTCCAAGTTGATACGGAGGATACCACCATTTGACCAGAGATTGACCCCAGTAAGCTTCTTGCACTTTTGAAACTGTTCCTGTTCGTCGCACCTTAATTTTTTTGTCAAACAACGACTTACTCAAATCCCAAGAAAACTGAATCTCTTTTTCAGAAACAGTCACCTTCCCGTGTTTAATACAGAACGAAAGTTGTATCAAAAATCGGTCCATTCTTTCAGCAAGAATTTCCCTTGAAAATAGCGACGGAGGAATTTTCTCGTTATCATGAGTGAGTAGAGCTGCTAAGATAGCGATTTTGCAGTGCTTCGGAGTTAATATTTCGCTCAAAGAAACATGTATAGTTGCTCGCAAGACATCACTTATCTCTGACAGCTGATTTTCAGGAACATCAATATCAGAAAAATGTTCAGTAAACGGAATGTTGCTAGTGTTCGTACATGCATAATATAAGGCATTGAGTACAGTGATCACTTCTTTTTGATATAGATCTTGATCATTTAGACAATGTTGAGTGATTACAGGGATAAGTGCGCTATTTACCCATCCATCTTTCGTAACGAGAATGTTTGCGATAAGCAGAACTTTTTTCGTACGCTCGGATTTCTGATAGTCGAAGATATCTGAGTAGTATTGATGGTTTACGGATTCTTTGATTTTACCATTTTGCTTTTCGAACTCTTCGAGGAAAGCTGTTTTGACCATTGCCATGGATTTTTTTACATCGTTTGTATCGATGAGTTCTGTAACCTTGGATGAGTCTTTTTCCCCTAAATAAATCAACATACCCATGACCTGGGTTGCTTCTTCGAGAAATAAAGCGTCCTCTTTAAGACTTTGCACGAATTCGAGAATGTTTTTTTCTTCGGGTAATACAGGTTTATCAAACTTACAAAAGGCCACTTCGATAAGCCTTTGCACATCAGCAAATTGCTCATTAGGACGTGTGAGGTGTGGAAGACCTCTACTTTGATAATTCTCTGAAAAACATTTTTCTGCGACAATGAAAGTTGACTGGGATGCGTCAGAAGTATTTAGATAATAGGTTGTATCGTATCTACCGTTCATAGCTTCAAGGGTCAACATGGTAGCACCTCCCTAATTATTAAAGCTTAACTTCTATATACCATTCAGGAAAATAAACCATGAAGATTTTGTTGATTTACATGTACACCGTTCTCTTTCTGTAACTTAAGAGATAATCGATTTAATGTGGTCACGGAGAAAGAGGGGGGACTGCACACCATTTCACTAGAATCATTGCCCCAATTCTTCACATGACACCGAAAAGCCGTTCTATTTAGAGTTTTTTACAGGATATTATAGGATATTTTTTAAGCTTGTGTCAGGAATGACCCTTTTATCACGTAGAAATGTATTGATTGATTGAGCATTTCTTGTTTAGAATCCGCCAGTATTGAAAATCAGGTTTCTAGGGGAATACGATGACCATTGTCGACAAAGTTATAACTCAATCACAATATGACTCAAATGAATTGCAAACTCTCAACTTTGTCGTCGACGGCGTCAATGGTAAAAGTGGTGTTGGAGGAAGTAATGGCGCAAGAGGGTCCGGTAGTAACGCCACTGGAGGAATAGATGGTCGTCACGGTACCGACGCAGGAAATCTTGAGGTAGTAATCATTCCAGATCTTTCCAAAGATGCTTTTCGAATTTCAGCATTAGGAAATACAGTCTTTTTTCCTATTGGAGACCCAAACAGGAATCTGTTTCTCTCAGCAAAAGGAGGGAATGGTGGCCACGGAGGATCAGGAGGCTCGGGAGGAACCGGAAGAACAGGTTCACGTGGTCGTGATGCCACTAGGTCAGGCTGCGGTGCGAATGGCGGAAGAGGCGGGACCGGTGGTGTAGGCGGTAACGGTGGTAAAGGTGCCAATGGAGGGCATGGTGGACGCGTTGTCGTCAGACTCAATCAAGAAGATACCGACACTCTCATGTATATCAATGTACCCGATGTTTCAGGTGGTAAAAGAGGTCGCAGGGGAAACGCTGGAGCTGGAGGACGTGGAGGTTCCGGAGGGCAAGGAGGACGGTCGCATACATGGCAGACTTCGTACACGACATACGTTTCGGGTGGTAATGGTGTGATGGTCCCCATGACGCATTATCAGAGTCATACCAACCGAGGTGGAAGCAATGGGTCTCAAGGGATGGCTGGTAAGTCGGGAGTAAGGGGAACTGATGGAAAAGCCGGAAAAGATGGATTGTTTGAAATCATCGTTAACGACTCTGATAATGTGCACACTTATCATGACCTCTACCGTTTATCGATATCTGCTCTTACTCTCAAAGATCAAAATGATGACAATATCCTAGAACCGGGAGAAACAGTCGAGTGTCGGTTGAAAGTGAAAAATATCGGCGGCATGCCAACACCTACAAATCACAATGTAAGGTTCAGTGTTAAGTCGAAGGGATGGGTCCAATATGATCCCAAAGATTCAAATATTTTAGTGCTAGTTGATAGCCTCAAACCAGGTGAGGAGTACACCTTTTCCAAGCCCCTATTGATAAATGTATCCTATCCGAAAGAGATTATTGACCCCACTTCACTAGATGTTTCAACTAGAATCAATTATCGCGCTATCATGGAGAGGGTGAATATCCCTTTTCAGTCCATCGAGAAACAATATACCGGTATAAGAGTGCAATATCCCATTCAGATTTCTTCGCATATCGGTGTGCAGGCGATCACTATTCAGGAGGCCGCGCCCTTTGCTTTTACGATCAGAAATATTTCCAGCAAGCCTTTAACTGAAGAAGACTCACGTTCTATCCATACATTGATTAAAGGTGTTGCCAATCGCTATTTCAAGGAGAATGACTTCATTTACTATGATGAAACCGGAGAGTTGTGTTCTTCAGATAGGAGTATTTTCAAACCGTTCGATAAGTTAGAGCCGGGGAAAGTACAGGTAATATCAGGGCTTATTCAATTTTCGTCTCTCTGTCGCGATAGATTGAACAGAAAGACTGATATAAGATCTACCCTTTCTTTACAGCAACTAGGTTCGTACAGTGATAGAGGACCTATGCCAATAGACTTCCGACTCTCCTCACTACAACTGACTGAGGGGTACCTTCCTCCTAGCGATGACTACGAGCCGGATGTTTTGCTTGTGACTGACTCTACGATATCCCGTAGAATCATCGACAAATGGAGAGCTTTGTTAGAAGCTATCGGGTTAGCAAATGTATCTATTTGGAATATGACACTGTACGGGGGACTCAACCTCCATCAGGAACTGAAGCGTGGAAGTTCACTCTCACAGGATTTCGCTGAAAAAACCATCGTTCTTTTCCATACCGATGAGTCGAGCAACTTGTGGTCGATGTCAGATTTATTTCTCGCTGCACGTGATAGCGACATAAACACCTACATCGTCGGAGCCAAGCACGTATCGTTTGAGCCTTTCTTGATCCCTACAGATGGTGATACTCCAGTCGCTCACAGAAGCCGAAGAAGGCTGATTAGAAGCTTGATTCAAGAAAGAAATGACCGGGCCTCAAATGAATATGATACTGTAGAAATCACCAAAAAATACCGGTTTGGAAGGACACCGAAAGAGAAACATCTTATTGCTAAAGCCAATGAAGTAAACGAAGCACTGAGTGAAGCGTTGCCAGACCGTTGTTTCGTCGTTGCCTACGACTATCAACTGCATGAAGATGATGATAAATATTCACTTGGAAATATCGTCGTGCACTCTTCACTTAAAAAGAGCGAAGCGTCTATAGCATCACTTTTCTCTCCGGTAAATGAAGTCGATGCTAGAAAAGAACAACACCAATACAGCCTGCTGAAACTTCTTAATTTTGACCAAAAAATTGAGCTGATTTCAGAGCTCCACAATGGAGAATCTGGTCCTATCCTGAGTCAGGCAATCCTTTCTGATATTGCTGACGAACAAAAAGTGTATAGAGAAGAAAAATGGAAGGGGAGCATGTCTACAGACGATATCAAGGAGGGGTTAGCAAAAGTACAACTTCTCAGCGGTTACGTCGCAAATCACGGAGAAGAGGAGTATATCATGAACCTCTTGCTCCATACCAAGCACCTTGCAGATCGTCTCTGTTCTAGAAAAGATAAACTCCTCCCAAGTAGAAGAGGAAAAATTGTCAGAGATAGAACAAATAAACTCGTGGGTCGTGCGTTTAACCGGATTAAGGATGGCATTGATGGTGAGGTTAAATCCCAATGCAAAAGTGCAGTTAAAGATAGACTACGTACTTTTGAGTCGCCAGAAGAGATGCTTCAGTCCTTATGTGATCCCCTGGATATTCATAAACATGGGGTGTTGATGCAGGATAACAGTAAAGATATCACGGATAAAGTGATGCCCGTCAGCCAACTGAATGGGGTGGTAGACAAATACCATCCTGTTGAAATTACAGAGGGAAGATTCATTTTTGAAACAAAAGATCAACGGCAAAAAGCAGTACAACAAGCCAAAGAACATGCCCTTTGACCCTGATTGCTACCCGGTAGGTATACTCACAAAAAGAGGTCAGGCTTAACCCTTTTTTTGTGAGTTATTTACATATATATACAATGTTATGTTGTTTCAAGTAATCAACCAAAATGTCAGACACAGTGCTAGAGAAAAGAAAAGTTATATGCCCTGTAGCCTCTAGCCATACAATACACGTCCGCTCTTTAGTCCCTCCTCCCATAATTGCTGATTCTGATGGGTAAATGAAGGTGTCTGACTTACTTGCAATGTGTAGGAACCTTGTCTCTACGTTAGATTCAATGACTCTTTTTTGTTGCTTCCTTACAAACTTTGAACTAGGAAACATAGCTCTCCCACTATTACTTGCAAATGCAATATAGGCAATTTTTGTACCGTCCAAAGGTGTTCCTAGTGTGCAAATATCCAAAACACTTACACCATCTTTTTTAGCGTATCTCTGGTTATATTCACGAGCAACGAGACCGCCCATCGAGTGACAGACGAATTGTACTTTCAATTTTTGTCCTTTCCGAAGCTTTTTTGCCTCTATCATTCCTCTTTTATATTTGATAACCATCTTGTGGAGGTTTTCGGTAAAGTCATCCATAGAATGGAATGCATGACCCAAGTTAACAGTAACAAAGTTATCAAGACCAGCTTCCTTAAAACGGTTAAGGTGGTTAGAACTTCCTGAAAAACCGTGTACTGCGATGCGTAGTGGCTGTTTGGGATTAATATCTTTTGGTTGAGGATTTCTATTTTCATAATCCATTGGCCAAATGGCTGCTAAAGCAAGACCGGAGAAAAAGTCTGAAACTGAAGATTGAACGAAGTTTGCTGAGGTTTTAAGGGTATCTAGAAGAGTTAAGTTACTTTCTTCGCTTTTCATCTGCTCAGAGTAATTAGGATAGTTATTATCATTAATAACACTTAAAGACACCATAACACTACAATCAATTAACTTAATATTAATAAAGATTAATTATAACGTTGTAATATTAAATATTTATCAACAATTTAATAACATTATGTAATATATCACACTACTCACCCAATCATTTTCTGAGATAAATTCTAATGTCGTACTTTCAATAGAGCAAAATCAAATATACCCTCCAAAAAGGAAGTTTCAGAAACGTCCAGGGCGATTTCATGTAAAAGATTTAACAAAAGAATTCCTTTAGAGAGAATTGCATAAATATTTGGGCTGTTTTCTAGGCCCTTTTCCGCCTCGCTTCGGGCTCGTTCTTGTAAACAATGCATGGTTGGCTGCGAACTCCGCCCCTTGCGAGCCAGAAAAATCTCTAGAAAACTGCTTCAACTATTTTTACAATTCCTTCTTTAGATATTGAATTTCCAGTCAACCATAACAAAGGGTAGACATGACTGGAAATTATTAATCAGAAAAGAGGGATGCAGAATTTTTTAAAATTTCTCTTACAGAACACTTCAAAGATTTAGAAGATTATCGTCGTAAAAGCAGCGTAGACCACATACAGTTGAAGATTCGTCGATCAAAACGCACTATTCATTTGTTTACATATGGAAAGTCACTCCATATTCCATAGATAAGTTCTTAATAAGAGGAATCCCCATCCTTTCTAAGGCCACTTCAAATTGCTTGTGCCCGATCTCAGAGTATTCAGGGTGGTAAAACCATGGATCCACACTCATTCCATGCCCCCCAGGTACTCCTAAAAGAATTGTGTTTATTTTTTCATCTTTCTCAACGCATGATTTAGCCAGCTCTTCTGCATGAGAAACGTCCAGTAGCTCGTCATCATTAGCTGCTAGAATTTGAATCTTTCCCTGATATTCTTTTAAGTGCTCCACATTTTCGAATTCGTACAATCCACCAATAATTCCTCCCAACGCTTTCTTCCCAATATTAACTATATAGGAGTCTTTTTTCTCTTTCATATGATTATCCACCACGCCTGTTGCTGCTGATGATAGATTTTTAATTGGCCTATCGAGAAGTAGCAGAAAACCGGGGCTATTATACGTTTTAGCTAAGCGCGTTGCAGGTCCTGTTCCTAAGGATATGGAATGAACCAGAACTTTATGTTTATTCGATGGATTTCCAACTGACTTTTGTATGCATTCATAAATGTGTGACGCTGATTCGAATATACTTTCCGGAGTCGTCTCACCAGTACTTTTTCCATATCCCGGATAGTTAAAATAAACCACATTAAACCCTCTATCTAAATAGATAGACAAAAACTTTAAAGATCTCTCGTAAAAACCATTATTTCCTCCACAAACCATCACCGTACACTTACCCGGTTCTTTGAGGACCTTTTTTGGGTAGGGAATCTTGATATTCCCCTCGCTGTTAAATTTATCTCCTAGCCACTTATGAGAAGTTCTTGTGCGCTTTGATCGAAATTGTTCTTGAGAAACAGATATGTAGTAAATGGTATTACCACT
>JAJFMC010000351.1 GCA_021772365.1 Chlamydiota bacterium | reverse complement strand
CTGCCAAAAAATAATCAAAAGAGATCGAAAGACAAAACAAGGTTCTTCGTATGATGTAGAGGGTATAAAAGAGAAGATCAAAAAAGCTTGTAAAGGGTACGAACATGTCTGTTCATCAGATCTTCTTCTTAAAGAAGTTTTGGGGCAACTATATGATGGCGTTACTCATAAAGAGATAGACTCGTGCTGTATCTTTGCAGCAAAATCTCAAATTGAAAAAGATCCAGCCTATCAATATGTGGCTGCACGTTTACTATTAGAAGATATTGAGGAAGAAGTTCTTTTCAGCTCTTTCGAAAAGTATCTTAAGTATGGTGTAAAAATTCGTCGATTGGATCCGGAACTTCTAGCGTTTGACTTGGAGAAAATCTCTGCCGCAATAAAAGAGGAGAGAGACTTACTGTTCCAGTACCAGGGTCTACAAACATTACATGATCGGTATCTCATTCACGATAATGGAAAGCGTATTGAAAAACCTCAGCACTTTTGGATGCGGGTCGCTATGGGGTTGTGCATCCGTGAAAAAGAAGATCGCGAAAAGTGGGCTATTAAATTTTATGATAACCTTTCACAGTTCATGTTTGTTTCTTCAACGCCGACGCTATTCAATTCGGGTACCAGGCACCCGCAATTGAGCTCTTGTTACCTCTCAACGATCGATGATAACTTAACGCATATATTCAAAGTCATTGCTGATAATGCTCAATTGTCAAAATGGGCAGGGGGAATTGGTAACGACTGGACGAATGTACGTGCCACCGGAGCAAGAATTCATGGGACAAATGGCCTTACCCAAGGTGTAGTCCCATTTATGAAGGTAGCAAATGATACAGCACTCGCCGTCAACCAGGGAGGGAAGCGAAGAGGGAGTTTTTGTGCCTACCTAGAAGTATGGCATCTAGATATCGAAAATTTTATTGAACTAAGAAAAAATACTGGCGACGATAGAAGACGTACTCACGATATGAATATCGCCGCATGGATCCCTGACCTCTTTATGGAAAGACTTTTGGAAAAAGGGATGTGGACATTGTTTAATCCTAGCGACGTCCCCGATCTGCATCATATTTATGGTGAAACTTTCAACAAAAGATACTGCCAGTATGAAGAAGCTGTTGCAAATGGACACATCACACAATACAAACGCATTCCTGCAGAAGATTTATGGCGTAAAATCCTGACGATGCTTTTCGAAACGGGGCATCCATGGATTACATTCAAAGATCCATCAAATATCCGCTCGACACAAAAACATGCAGGGGTGATCCACTCTTCGAATTTATGCACAGAAATTTTGCTCAACACATCGGCAGAGGAAACTGCAGTATGTAACTTGGGATCGATTAATATTGCTAGACATCTGAAAGACGGACAACTCGATCGCGAAAAGGTGTCTAAAACGATTTCTACAGGAATGAGAATGCTCGATAACGTCATCGATATTAACTTTTACCCGACGAAAGAGGCTGAGGTGTCGAATAAGAAGCATCGCCCTGTAGGATTGGGACTCATGGGTTTCCAAGAGGCTCTGCATGAGTTAAAAATCCATTACGATACACAGGATGCTGTCGATTTTGCAGATCAAACGCAAGAATGTATCGCTTATCATGCCATTCTAGCATCTACTGAGTTAGCAAAAGAACGGGGATGCTACTCCTCATATGAAGGATCCCTCTGGTCACAGGGTATCCTCCCACAAGACACGATTGAATGGGTCAAAAAATCTCGAGAAACTTCACTGGAAATGGACACCTCTGAAACACTCGACTGGGTACCCGTGCGTGAGGCAATACAGCAATATGGGATGCGGAACTCTAATACGATGACAATTGCGCCTACGGCAACGATTTCACAAATCACGGGTACCTCCCAATCCATAGAACCTGCTTATAGCTATCTCTACGTTAAATCAAATCTCTCAGGAGAATTTTGCTCGATCAATGCGCACTTGGTCGAAGACCTGAAACAACATTCTTTGTGGGATAAAGAAATGATCGAGGACCTAAAGTACTACGACGGCTCAATCCAAGAAATCGTTCGCATTCCTAAAACCCTCAAAAACCTTTATAAAACTGCATTTGAAATAGAGGGGCGCTGGATCATTGATTGCGCAAGTAGAAGGCAGAAATGGATCGATATGGGTCAGTCACTGAATCTGTATCTCTCGAATCCAAACGGTAAAAAATTGAGTGATATCTATCTATACGCTTGGAAAAAAGGATTGAAAACGACGTACTATCTGCGTTCGAAATCGGCGACGCAAGTCGAGAAATCGACTTTAGATGTGAACAAAAAGGGGATTCAACCAAGGTGGATGAAAAATCGTTCGGCTTCAGAAAATGTTTCAGTGAACAGAACTTGTCAGTTAAATGATGATCCATCATGCGAAAGTTGCCAGTAAGGAAAGGAGGATGAAAAATGTCTAATCAAGAAAAACGTATGATCAATTGTAAACAGATCGATGTCAATCAGTTGATGCCCTTGAAGTATCACTGGGCCTGGGAACACTATCTCAATGGGTGTCATAATAACTGGTTGCCCACGGAAGTGGCGATGCAGCGTGATATCGAGCAGTGGAAATCAAATTTACTATCTGACGATGAACGGCTGGTCATCATGAGAAATCTAGGGTTTTTTAGCACGGCAGAAAGCCTTGTCGGAAACAATATCGTTCTAGCTATTTTCAAGCATATTACGAATGCTGAGGCAAGGCAGTACTTACTGCGGCAAGCATTCGAAGAAGCAGTACATACACATACTTTCCACTATATCGTTGAGTCCCTATCACTCGATCAGAAAGAGGTGTTTGATATGTACCAACAAATTGAAAGCATCCACGACAAAGATGCTTTCGAAATGCAGCTGACAGAACAAATTCTCGATCCACACTTCACAACGGAATCTGATGAGGGTATTCGAACGTTTCTAAAAAACCTCATAGGCTACTATGTCATTATGGAGGGAATATTTTTCTATAGTGGATTTGTCATGATCCTAAGTTTTCACAGAAAAAATATTATGACAGGAATTGGTGAACAGTTTCAGTACATCCTTCGCGATGAAACCATTCACCTAAATTTTGGGATCGACCTGATCAATACGATCAAAGAGGAAAATTTGCATATATGGACATCGGATTTTCAAGAGGAAGTCATTGAGATGATTAAAGAGGCGGTTAAATTGGAAATTGCATACGCTAAAGATTGTCTGCCTAGAGGAGTTCTTGGACTGAATGCGCAACTTTTTGAATCGTATGTTCAGTATATTGCTGATAGGAGAATGGAAAGAATTGGACTACCCACACACTATTTTTCGAAAAACCCATTTCCTTGGATGAGCGAGGTCATGGACCTCGATAAGGAGAAAAACTTCTTCGAAACACGCGTTACCGAATACCAGAGCGGCGCGGCCCTGGTTTGGTGAAGTATGTAAAGCCGCTTTACAGAAAAGTACATATGCCAACAAATTTCTAGGCATAACTAAGGCTACAGGTATAAAAAGGAAATATTGAACAGGATAAGCAGGATCGCCTTCGGCGACAGGATAGGAACTATTAGAAATCAGCCCTAAAGTAGCGATGATTGATGAGGTCTGTATCAAAAAAAGAAACCGAAAGCAGGAAGAGAAGCCTGCGCAAATGTATCTAGTTGAAATTAATGTATAATCGCAATAGGATGTTGAATTATTTCAATTTATCTAACAATACAAGGGGACGCGTCATGACTATTTCTGCAAATCTCGATAAAAGGACCTCTTTTGCAAACCCGACTAAAACAATTGATCGTTCGGCTTCTAGCTCTAGCAAGAACAACATTCTCGTCACCACTATCGAAGTAAGTGATGATAAAAAACGACCTTCACTCAAAGAGTCTCATGATGTTACTGTCGATAATTCCGATCCAGTAGAAATTTTACAATTAAAAGGGCTTGTTGAATTTCTTTACACAAGTCCTTTCTGTAAACCTAAAAAGAGTGAAATAGAAAAAATCCGTGCAAAAATTAATGGAAGCGACTTCCCAATAGCATTTTGTTCTATTAGGTATATTCAACGT
>JAJFMC010000036.1 GCA_021772365.1 Chlamydiota bacterium | reverse complement strand
AACTCAAAAGCCTTCCAAATGTACGGGTCTCATTTGAAGATAAGGGTAAAGAGTTTCCTAGTATCACGAAAATTGAAATTCAGTTCAGGGAAACTCTAGAACCGTCTTTAGATCAAGTCGATAAAGGAGCAGTTAAAGTGTTTCTCCCTGGTGATGACGATTTTGATAAAGGCCTAAGAATGGCTAATAGTGCCTTTCATGTCTATGGGCAAACGGTGTATCACCTGGCTATAGGCCACGTCTATGGAGCAAAAGTCTCACAGTATGTTCACGACTACTTACAAGGGACAAAGCTTGGCGAATTGCTCCTTCCACACTGTCAGTATATTCGAAAAATCAGTAATGAACTTGGTAAAACAGCGATCTTTGGTGAAGATGGTGTTCTCAACGCCTCAGCACTAAGCGTCAATGGGATCGGTCAGCTGATCAGCAACACCCTAGCGGCACTAGATCCTTTCTCCTTCAAACCAAGAGAGTCTATGGGTGAAGGGCATCAATTTGCCAATATGCAACAACTCCACTACAAAATTGTCAAAGAAAGTGTTGGTGAGTTCTTCGATAAATATTGGGAAGATATTGCTAGTGACTGGAAACAGGTGCATCAATTTTTTCTCAAACTCCATAAAAGCTCTCCTACATATAGACCTTGGGGTGGTGAGGACCTCCAAAGTGCTGGTTGGAGGGATTCTACAGAAATGGGAGGGACTCCACATCCAAAAGCACCGCCTAGGACGAAGTATCGCGTTACTGACGATGGTGTAAAAGCAATGCGACATATAGCGAGAAATCCTATTCAACCGGAAGATGGAGATCGCGAACTGTGTGAGCAGTTTTTTTCTGACTTCATCTATCACGTTACGGGGATGCATTCCTGGCTACACAGAAGTCAGTATTATGAACACGATCTGTTTCCACATGCTAGCGACCTCAATTTTTCACCGATCACCATCAACAACTATGGTGAGGGCCTTTACGGGGGTATTACGGAAGATGAAGCCAACTTACAGCATAAGGTCATCAAAATATTCGATGGGTTCCCCGTGGATAAATATGCTTTGATAAACTCTGAAAACGTATACAAAGGGCTGATTGAAAGGATCATTAAAGCAAAAGATAAATATCTTGCTTACGGCCTAGATCCCCTGACAGAACTACAGGTCAGCACTGTTATTTAATACCCGATAGAGATCGAGAAATTGGTCTATAGATAGATCTTCAGGGCGACATTGTGGATTGATGCCAAGAGATTCCAATGCCGAAGAAACAGTTTCCAAGGGGTAAACTTTGGAAAGAGACTTGCGGAGCATCTTTCTTCTCATTTGGAATCCGGTGCGCGTCATTTTAAAAAACTTGTCAATTTCGACGTCACTAGGAGGAGGTTTAAGATCCATAGACACAATCGCTGAGTGTACTTTGGGGGCAGGGTGAAAAGAAGTTCTCTTCACCTGGAATGCATACGAAGGCTTTGAATAAAAATTAACAAACACAGTAAACGATCCATATACTTTGCATCCGGGATCCGATGTAATGCGATGCGCTACCTCATCTTGTACCATGACGATCACTTGAGAGAAAAGGTGATTCAGGGGAAGCAGTTTTTCTAGTATCGGCGTTGTTAAATGATAGGGGAGGTTGGCGATTACTTTCGCTTTCTTACCTTTGGCAATAGCACTCTGGATTTTTTCCTCGATGGGAAAGGTCATGATATCTTCATTGTAGAGAGAGAGTTCTCCCGGAAGATCCTTTAGCCTTGGAAGAAGATCACAAAGTTGACGATCTTTTTCTACAGCGATGACGTGAGCTTTTTCGTTCAAGAGAAGCTCTGTAAGTGCCCCAGGCCCAGGCCCTATTTCTAAAACAATATCACCTGGTTCAACGTCAGCAGTCGCAATAATTTTATTGAGGATATTCCCGTCGATCAGAAAATTTTGTGACAGTATTTTTTTTGGGCTGAGTCCATTGTCTAAAAGAAATTGCCTTAACTCTGATGGGCGGTAAATAGGCATGGCTGTCAGTGCAAAGTGAACGGTTGAAAGTCGTCCGGTAACGATGAAAGAATTTCTTTTTCATCGATATGAAAGTGTTCACGTAAGTGTGTTAGGTACGTGTCCGTTTCTTGGTCCATCGCTTGATTGCGGAGCTCATTGATCAACTTCATCTCTACTTCTGCGAAGGGCACTGGGCCCCCTTCGATAAATTTATCTACGTAGAAAATACGGACGATTTTTTCTTGACTGCTTCGTACTTTATGGACTTGTGGCTGACTGTATGTGTTGCCTCTCAATCCAGTAAGTGCCGTTCTATAGGCCTCAGAGACTTCTCTCTCATTGTGGTGTAGAGATTTGGAAATGTTCACTTTCGTGTCACTGTCGATAAGGCCGACATTCTTTAACTTCTCTTCCATTTCACCAAGAGTGATGCGTTCTTCAGTAAGTAATCTGTATGAAGTATTAGCAATCTCTGCAGCGCGTGTGGGGTCCTTGTGGCGAATAGAAAGGATGCGGTAGTCACATTCGGTAGGGCGGATGTTTTCTTTAGCAAACTCTTCATAGGACTTAAGGATCGCTTGTGGGGTGATCTTTCTTTGCGCTTTATTACTAACTCGTGCGCCCATCATTCTTTTAATTGTCAGGTCACCTTGAACGATTTCATAGGCATCTTCATAACTCATGCCAAGTTTGTCGAGGTTAGAGATAATGTTAGGACCAAAAAGCGTCTCCATTTCCTGGCGGATATCTCCTGTCGTCACCGGTAGTTTTACCTCTTCAGCATCAGAGAGGATCAACTCTTTGTCGATAAGATCGCGAAGGGTCACCTTCCAATTGTATTGATAAAACTGAT
The DNA here is from genome assembly GCA_021772365.1 of Chlamydiota bacterium. Lineage (GTDB taxonomy): Bacteria > Chlamydiota > Chlamydiia > Chlamydiales > Criblamydiaceae > JAJFMC01. Next base: position 1,649 of record JAJFMC010000036.1, on the reverse strand, counting down.
ATTTTGTCTCCGCAGAGTCTGCATACTGAGGGAACTGTTTGTAAAAAATAACGTCGAGTTTCTTCATCAGATCATACACACTGATCGGCTTCCCATCGACAATAGCAAGGATGCGGTTGTTGACCTCTACTTGTTTAGGAGCAGAAGAGGAAAATAGAAACGGTGTGTTCTGTCTCGAAATCAATGGAGAAGACAAAAAAACAAAAGCCGTACAGAAAAAATAAGTAAAATATCTGTTCATCATGAGTAATACCTCGGAATTATGAAGGCCTATGGTACATTATACCTTTATTTTTTTGACACTAAAAACAGCGCCGAAGAATCCGTCCATCCCTTTAGATACCGGGAGTGTTTCTAGTGGGGGGGACTCTAACTCAACATTATAGGTTTTAAGGAAATGGTCAATTTGCTGCTGATTTTCTTCCGGCAAAAGGCTGCATGTTGCGTAAACAATTTTTCCGCCGGGTCGGACATAGCTTAATGCTTTTTCAAAAATTAAACGCTGTTGCCCCATAAGCTCGGGTATCGTTTCCTCACGGAACCGCCATTTCATGTCGGGATTACGTCTTAACGTTCCCGTTCCACTACAGGGGACGTCGACAAGAACCCAGTCCATTTTCTTCCGTAAACGTTTGAGTCCTTTCGTGTCATTACTTTCGATGATTTGTGCATTTTGCACCCCTGCTTTTTTGAGACGCCGTTTTGCTTCCTGCAAGGCATTGACTCTTATATCGTGAAGGTAAAGTTGCCCTTTTTGCTTCATCTTCGGTGCAACGGCTAGAGATTTTCCTCCAGCACCCGCACAGTAGTCGAGAACTTGCTCGCCCGGCTGTACATGAACTAAATTTGAAAGTAGTTGGCTTCCCTCGTCTTGCACTTCAAAAAATCCATCCTTGAACTCTTGCGTCCCTAAAATATGGGTGTTCTTGTTAAAGATAATGCCTTCATTTGCCTGTTCACATAGCGAGATGCCGTACTGGTCTTTCCATCGATCAAATAGGGATTGCCTGTCCGTTTTCAAGGTGTTCACACGTATAGTAAGCGGGGCGCGCTCGTTGAAGAGCATGCATAGTTCGCAGGCTTTTTTTTCGCCGTGATGGGTGGCTAATAATTGAAAAAGTGTTTCCGGACAACTATAGCGGCTGTGGATGGGGATTGTTTTATCTTTCTGTAAAGCTGTAATAGGTTTAGAGGCTAGCAACTCGTTGCTTGCTTGCCAATCACCGGTGCGTCTGGTGATAGCCTCAAGTAGACCTTTCCAACGGACTAACTGGTAGGCGATGTTTCCGATGTGAGCGCGATCTTTCGATCCAATAGCCTTATTTGCACGGAAATAATCGCTCATAACCAAATCTAATGGGAGCGTTTTTTCTGAATAGTTACCCATGAGTTGATACAGGTGATATTCTCTAAAAGGGAGTCTTGTCATAATTAAAATTACTATTGAGATTGGTAAATAAGGTTTTATAATACAGAGATTTATATTACAAATCAAGAAATTACACAGGTGAGCCTTTAACGATGTCTCTATTTTCCTACGGAAAATAGAGACATCGTCTTAAGTAATTTTTCATCTTTAATTTTAAAAATAAAATTCCCTTACATATTCGACTGTTTTTCAGGAAAATCTATAATTTTTAGAATTTTTT
>JAJFMC010000350.1 GCA_021772365.1 Chlamydiota bacterium | reverse complement strand
AGTTAATTGCTCGTGGTGTCGACCCTTATGTTGAAGACGAGGGTGGTTTACAACCGATACATTATGCCATTCACATTTTTGATTGGCAGAGGCCGATGTTAATCAGTGGATACACAGACCATGAAGTCGAAATTTACACAGAAGATATAGTGGTAAAAGTTCCCACGGTATTAGATAGCGAAGACACCATCACGTTAAAGCCTTGGACGGTTAGAAGCTTTACACAAGACGGTCAGTTAATTGAAGGAACTTATGATGGAAGTGAGTGGTCGAACACAAAAAAAATCGAGGTTTCTGATATTCCTCAAGAGATTCTTTTCTCTACTGTTGAGACACTGAAGACATTACTTAAAAGTGGTTTAAAAATCACTAAGCCCGAGGCGAGTTTATTTAAACACATCATTCTATGCGGTGATGAAGAGCTTTTTTCTTTGGCAATAGACAGGATGGATATTGCTGATAAGGAAGAAGTCAGTTCGCTACTGTCGGAAGCTTTAGTGTTTGCTTGTAACAAGTTATCTATGAAGTCAATAAGTGTCATTAAGCAGATGATTGATAAAGGGGCGAACATTGACGCCCAAGATGAAGGAGGTAAAACATGGTTACAGCGAGAATGTGAAAAAGAAAATAATCTTGAAAAGATCAAGACGATTTTACTCTTAGGTGCAAATGTCAATATGCCCTACCCGGATGCTACTTGGAAGACCCCCTGCTATTTGATCTTAGAAAAGCATTTTCAAGATTTCGGCCTTCGTAGTTTAATGATGCGAGCGAACCCGAAAATCAATTTCAAAGACAGTGATGGAGACACTCTCTTACATCATGCGGTAAACCAATACTTATCTGAGCCATCCGATGGACGGCTTAACCTTATAATCCGTCTGTTAGAGTCTGGTGCTGATGTCGATATAAAGAACAAAGAAGGGGTAATGCCCGTTCATTTGATCACGCGCATTAAAAGTGATAGTATCTCTAAGCTTCTTCCTCAAATTATTTCTCCATGTAACGTAAATATCCCAGACAACAAAGGTGTAACACCTTATCACAACGCCTGCAGGTACTGTACTAAGCATGAAATTATCGACGGGCTACGTACTAAATATGGAGCTGATCCGACCCTTTTGACAAAATCCAATGAATCACCCTTGCATTTCCTAGCAATGAATGATTCTATTTCTGTGTACGACGAAGAAATCATCAGAACTAACCATCAATACTTGTTGCTGTTAGACGATGAAGGGAATACCCCTGTAAAAATCGCGATGAGAAAAAATAAATTAGGGTTAGTGACAAAACTGATTACACCCATGATTGAACGGTTTAGAGAAAAAGCAAAAACATATGAAACTCAAGAACTTACAGTAGACCTTTCATCTTTAAAATCATTCAGAACTTCACTGAACAAAACGGTAAACCTCCTTGAAACCATCGAATATATTCATGACCTCTATGCTCCCTTTGTTGAAATATGTTGTGCCGTAGGTTTGTTGTGCGTTGTAACAAACAGTATTATGCCAAAAATGACAAGACGAGATTTTGACAATCTCATATTTCACTTAAAAGAAAGTCAATACCAAAGTCTCGACCGATTACAGCAATTACTGATGGTAGCTATGAGTCGTGGACATATGTCCAAGTACCAAAATAAAGAGATCATCCCTCCTGCACCGAGCGAAATTAATGTGAATGAGCTGCAAAGTATGTTTGAGACGATGAACACTGCCAATAGAAATCGCTATCGACGTGAGTTCGAGTATATTACAAAGTATGTATCTTGCGTCGAAAAACGCAAGGCGGTCACGGGGGCTCCTAATAAGGAAAAACATCCTGATGATTTCTACAAGTTTTATAACACTCTAGATAATTTGACAAAACACGTTATTTTCCATTTAAAAAGCAAAGATTACCAAACCCAGAAAGATTACCTCTTGTTAATCGCCGATAAAGTGCAGCATTGTGGTACTCGTTGGAATGAGGAATTCACTATGCTATATAACGTTTTTTCTGATAAGCCTGTTGCAAAAACATTTTTTGATCAAATCATCATAACGTTACAAAAAATGCGAGAAGGAATTATATTAAAAGCTGCTGGAACGGGTGTTCATTCTAGAAATGAAGCCAAACGCCTTGTGGGAGCTCGCCTAGGAATTCCAACACCGACAGTTTACAACGACACAACGTTCACTGTTTCTGAGAAAGAGCTACAAAGAAAAACAACTCACTATTTAAATATTTTCCATGATGAATATCAGGCACACAACATGAGTATGCATCTTCTAAACGAAATCTCTTATTTTTATACTGGAATGGTCACAAAAGATATGATGCTGCTTTGGCTAAGGCAGAATGTTCCTAACAATTACAAGGTTGATCACTACAAAGGAATCATCAATGAGGTTAAGGAAATGCAAAAGACTTTTGACGAGGAATATATTCGCAAGTACCTCCAAAAGGAATATTATATTTACACCAGATCCGGCCAATCGTTCATTGAAGCTATCAAAGAAGATAGGATAGCCGATTTTAGAGAAAGCGCCTTTGATACAGACAGCACTCACAGAACTACCTTAAACCTATCTACCTTAATCGATATCCTGGTTGACAAAGAGATTTTTAAAAGGGTGAAGTTTAAGGAGGCTGCCTCTTCCAGAAAAAGAGTCTCAATCGGAGAAGCTGAAAAAAGTGACTTTAGTGACGATCCATCCTTTGACAAAAGACAGAAAACCCACAAGTAAACGGAATACCGATTTTCCCGTAAAAAGTGTTCCTTGAATATTGTGCCAGTATTATGATAGATTTTTTGTTAGAATGCAGAGGATTCATTGACATTTCATTACTGAGGTTTCACCATGACACAAAGTACACTTTCACGCGAAGAGACAAAACAAACACTTCCCAACTGGATTTCCGGAAAGGCAACATTCAGTCAATCTGAACATACGCTTCCTGTTCTTTCACCACACAATGGCGAAGTAATTGCTCATGTGCCACTCTCAAATCTAGAAGAAGTTGATTATGCGATACGAGAGGCACGGGCTGCTCAGAAAAGTTGGGCAGATACCCCTGTAAAAGAGCGTGTTCAAGTAATGTACCGTTTCAAACAGATCTTAGAAAATAAAATTGATACGCTTGCCAATATCATCCATATAGAGAATGGAAAAACTATAGATGAGGCGAAAGCAGGCATTCAGAAAGGGATAGAGTGTGTAGAATATGCGGCAAGTTTACCACAGATTAGCGGTGGCGAGTCTCTAAACGTCAGTCGTGGTGTGGAGTGTAAAATGTTCCGTCGCCCTTTAGGTGTTGTTGCAGGAATCACTCCGTTCAACTTTCCTGTCATGGTTCCTTTGTGGATGATCCCCCTAGCAATCTCTTTGGGTAATGCTTTTATTCTCAAGCCCTCGGAACAAACACCTTTGGCATCGATAGAACTTGCTAAAGACTTGAAAGAAGCGGGGCTTCCGGAGGGCGTTTTTTCTGTGATTCATGGCGACAAAGCGATTGTGGAGGCGCTTTGTGATCACCCTCACGTAAAGGCTGTAGGGTTTGTCGGCTCAACACCTGTCGCTAAACAGGTGTATGCACGAACAACACACCTTGGAAAACGTGCGCGCTGTATGGGTGGGGCGAAGAATCATTTGACTGTTGTTCCGGATGCTGATCCGGAGATGGCTTCTTCTAATATTGTAGCTTCTGTCACAGGGTGTGCTGGCCAGAGGTGCATGGCAGCGAGTGTATTGATTGCTGTTGGAGACGTCGATCATATCATTCAAAAAGTTTATGAGAAGATGCAGCAGGTTATTCCTGGACGCAATATGGGACCCGTTATCAGCCAGCGTGCGAAGGATCGTATTTGTGGATATCTCAACCGTTGTGAGCAAGGTGGTGCTAGGCTTATCCTTGATGGGAGGGAAACATCCTCTGAAGGATCTGAGCATGGATTTTATATAGGCCCAAGCATTATTGATCATGCTAGTCCTGGCCATGAAAGCATTCTGGATGAGGTCTTCGGTCCTGTATTGACGATTATCCGTGTGGATACATTAGAAGAGGCAATTACCATTGAGAATAACAGTCCGTATGGTAACGCTGCAGCCATTTACACCTGTTCGGGAAGGGTTGCTGATACATACCGTCAACGCGTCAACGCTGGAATGGTGGGTATCAATATCGGAGTGCCTGTTCCTAGGGAGCCATTTTCGTTTGGGGGGTGGAACCTTAGCAGGTTTGGCGATGGCGACATTACGGGGGCAAGTGCTATCGAATTTTGGTCGCAACCACAAAAGGTAACGACGAAGTGGGAGAGCCGCCACCGTGAAAACTGGATGAGTTAAAAGGAAGAGTCAGCTATACCCTAGTGAACTCAATATCTATCATATTCATTTGCAAAGAAAAAACTATACACAAAATAGGACACGAAAAGTATTGTAATAATAACTACTACAGAACGTGTTTTACTACAAACAGTAGCCCGCCCCTTTAGGCTGGCTAGTTGTCCTGCTTGATTTTCACTCAAATTTTGTATCAAATAGATTTCCTCTGATTTTTCACCATTTCTAACGGATTTTTTATAGAAATAACATTGAATATTTCCGACTTTAGGATCTTCTGTATTTTTAACGTTTGCAAGGATGTTTTTTTTAAGTGAACTATTGAGGGTATTGGAAAGGGTACGCATATCTTTTCCTGTCAATTTTTGTAAATATCCTACTTATACCGATTGGCACATATAACATTGTTAAATATTTTATTTAACCGACCATCCTCAAACTAAAGACTTTCTTCGAAATACTGCAAGTAAAAAATCAAGCTCTACGCAGCAGACACGTGTAAATCCTCACCTTGTGAAGGTTATATCGTTGCGAAATTTTGCGTATGGTAAAGGTAGTAGATGTAAAAGAGATATCCCAACAAAAGAATCAGCCCTTCCCATCTTTTAATGATGAAATCTTTCGACATCATAGGTAAAACTATCACAGCAAAAAGGATCATTACGACATAATCCATCCAGTTGATACCTTGAATAATGAATGGGTGAATCAGTCCTGTTATACCTACGATGGCTAAGATATTGAAAATATTAGAGCCAATGAGGTTTCCTATAGCTAAATCGCGTTGATTTCTCATAATAGCAATCATTGACGTAGCAAGTTCGGGTAGGCTCGTCCCGAAAGCGACAACGGTAAGGCCAATGACAGCATCACTGACGCCGACCACCCTCGCAATGGCGACAGTACCGGTAACGAACAGTCGGGCACCTAGCCACATTCCAACAAAGCCTGCTAGGATAAACAACCAATCTATCCACCCATTTTTATTTAAGTGAAGGGTCTCTTCTTCTTCAAGTTTTACATTTTCTTCGTGATCATGCGTTTTGGAAAAGCGTATTGCCCAAGTGGTGTAGATGATCAAGCACAGAAGGAAAACACCCCCCTTCCACATTGATAGGTACCCATTGAAAAGCATGATAGGGAAAAGGCATGAGATTGCGATCATGATGGGTACGTCATAACGGACAAGCTGACTTTTGACTGCTAGCGGACGTATCATTGCGGATAGTCCCATGATTAATCCGATATTACAAATGTTGGAACCAATGACATTCCCTATAGCTATCTCCCCTCTCTCCATCAAACTTGCATCGACGCTAACGATTAATTCCGGCATGCCGGTTCCATAGCCGACGACGGTAAGACCTATCACTAATGGTGTCAGCCCTATCCTGAGGGCAAACGAAGCACTTCCTTTGATGAGAGATTCTGCGCCGTAATACAAGAACCCTACTCCAATGCACATGAAAACGATATTGAGAGTGACGCCATCCATTATTTACTTTCCAATTATAAGGGCCACAAGAGTGGAATTAATAAAGTTCCTACCGACCAAATGACGATATCCATGGGTACGCCGACCTTAAAAAAATCGGTAAACTTGTATCCCCCTTCTCCGAAGACGATCATGTGAGTTTGATACCCTGTCGGCATAGCGAAGCCGCATGAACACCCTACAGCTATGGTGATGCCTACGGTTTTTAAAGCTGTTGGGGTATCGTATCCCGCAAGTTTTGCCACTTGTGCTGCGATAGGGAACAAGATCAGGGCAGCTGCGTTGTTCGATAGAAGTTCTGTAGAAATAATCGCTACAAGCAGAATTCCACCAATCAAGTGTACAGGGTCAGTACCGATGACGGAAAGAATGATATGAGCAAACGTAGAGGCGACACCAGTAATAACCATTGTTTTTGCAAAGGCGAAAGAGCATCCGATAAGGAGAAGAACGTTCCAAACGATACTGTTTTGTGCTTCGCGGATGGTGATCATGCGTGTAAGAGTGAAGACGGCAACAGCAGCCATGCTAGAGATCATAATGGAAATGCCCATAGTCGCTGCTGTGACCATCGCTATGAGGACAGCGACAATAAACCCCACACGCCATGGGTGGAAAACTTGAAGTTTTTGGTTGTTCCTGATGCAATAATAGTCTTTTGTATAGTAATCGCCACCATGCCACTCCTCACTCGATATCAGCATGAGGGTATCTCCGGATTGGAGCTCGATGTCAGCAACATGCCCCTCAACTCGGTCTCCTTCTCTGTAGACAGCCAGCACTGACGCACCGTATTGTGCACGGAAATCGAGCTCGCGCAAGGTTTTACCGATCATCAGTGATGTGGAGGAAATAACGATCTCTGAAAAGTGTGAGGAACTGGCGTCTAATTTAAAGTGTGGGTCTGCGAGGGATTGTAGGCCTTTAATCGCGTGCAATTCGGCAATATGGTTAATATCTCCGGCAAATACCAGGCGATCTTTTGGTAAAATGCGCTCTTCCTGGCTAGGAGCGTCTATGACAACCTCCCCTCTTTCGATTTGAACGAGGAGTTCATTTCTAAAGTGTTTACCGGAAGCAGTGGCTATTGATTTATGTGCAAGAGGGCAGTCATGGTTTACGTAAAACTCGACGGTGAACTCACGTGCATCTTCTTCAGCTGCTGACAGAGGGTCTTTTCTTTCTGGTGTTAAGTGTCTTCCGATAAAAAGAATGTACGCGAGGCCAGCAAGGCCACATGGGATGCCGATATAACTCAGTTCAAAAAAACCTAGAGAAGCATTTGGAGCTTCTTCTCTAAGGAGTCCTTCGATGACCAAGTTTGTCGATGTTCCGATAATCGTACACATCCCCCCCAAAATTGCCGCATAAGATAAAGGAATAAGAAACTTTGATGGGTAGCTTCTGTTTTTCAATGCCCAGCGACGAACCAAGGGAGTCATCAACAATACGATCGGTGTATTATTGAGAAATGCGGAAGCCGCTGCTACGGGAACCATAAGAGAAACTAGCTGTTTATAGATGTTTTCCGATGTCGACAAAACTCCTTTTGCCAATACCTCAAGTAACCCATGGATTTCTATGGTACGCACAACAATACAAAGCATCGCTATTGTCATGATGATATCATGGGAAAATCCATCCAAAAATTTCGCAGGGGGTAGAATACCAAAGACTACAAGAATACCGGTACTAAATAACATAGTGATATCTGGTGGGCGGACTTCAAGAATAAGAGCAAGGATGGTTAGTGCTAGTAGGGCGAGGGTGAACCAGCCTTTCCAGTTTAAAGCTTCTAAAAGTTTAATATCGGAGACTACGATATCCCCCGCTTTTGTTAGCTCTCTTCCAATCGCATCTTCGAGGACATTCACTTCTTCACTACCCACCTTTGAAGTATCTTCAGTAGAAGAGCTTGGTTGCCAACTAAAAAATAGGAAAGCCAGTAATGATAAATAGAATAGACGAATATACTTGGTGCGCAAGGCCATAGTGGGAGTGCCGGTGTTGTAAGCATAAAATAAAGATTATGTTCTCTACCTCCTTTTTTTGCAAACAACGCATGGTTGGCACAGCTGTTCCCGTGAAAATGTTATTTATGTAGTTTCATTGGTCCATATGTTTTTACCACAGAGAACACTGAGTTCACAGATAGGAATGAGAAATCCTCTGTGAACTCAGTGTTCTCTGTGGTAAAAACATATAAATAAAATCTCAATAAAGACAGCTGTAGTTAGCATCTCCTAGTCTCTGCCAAAGATTTAAAAAACAAAAAACACCTTCAACCATTTTTGTAATTCCCTCAAGGGTTTATTTTAGGTTCTTGTGAAGAACTGGGGAACATGTACAAAGTAGAGTTTAAGGGTTTTAGCATTATCTTTAGTTTAGATAGTTGATAAACAAGTTGCAAAATAAGACGATACTAACTAACATATCACGTATGAATTACATTTATAGTCATATTGAACTAAAAAAGGAGCTCTAATGGCCTCATTAACACCCCCTACAAACTCTCCAATTCCACATACTGAATTCACCCCTTCCCAAGTCGAGTGTGGAAGTGAATCTTTTGACTCACACGATGTAGTAGCCAGCTTATTCAGAAAGTACATACCCAGTTATGAAGACCTTCCCTCCATAAAACTTCATTGTAATGAGTGCATAGATAATGGATATATACACCTCATTCCGTACGACTTAAAAGGCAACTCCTCTATAAAAGGTGAAGACGGTTATGGTCGCCATTTCGTCGCTTACGCCACTTTCTCCAGAAGTAAAAAAATCACTTGTGTCAATGTCATTTTCCAGAGGTACATTGATAGTACAGCCATCGTATCGTCATGCTTCACTAGAGGACGTGCTCTTGGCCACGACCAACTATTCAGCGCTACACCGAAAATCGAAGATGCCCGTGAGTCTATCCTCTCGTTATTGAGGGGGCAGCACCCATACTGGAAACTGCAAAACACGTGATCCTTCTTCACACCTTGCAGCAAAATTACTAGATTCGCTACATTAACACCCAAATATTGAACTTGTTTGGGTATATCTCGAAATCTAACGATAGGACGATTACTATGACTAAAGAAACAATTCAGCACTCCGTTCAAGAAGCCATACGTGCAGCTCAGACGTTGGCTACACCTGAGTCTCTACAGTTTATCCAAGAAGCAGCTCAAATGATTGCTCAAACTTTTCGATGTGGGAACAAAATCATTATTGCTGGCAACGGAGGGAGCCTTTGTGATGCGCAGCATTTTGCTGAGGAGTTAACCGGTTTTTTTCGAAAATTCCGTCCTGCTTTACCTGCTATTGCCTTGTCAGAGCCGGGGCATCTCACCTGCGTGAGTAATGACTGGGGGTTTGAGTGGGTATTCGCTCGTGGTGTTGAGGCTTATGGAAAAAAGGGTGATATCTTTGTTGGACTTACGACGAGTGGGAACTCGGAGAATATCATCAAGGCAGTAGAAGCTGCAGAATCGAGGGAACTAAAGACCATCACATTTCTTGGAAAAAGTGGTGGAAAACTAAAGGGAAAAGCTGACCTAGAACTTCTCATTCAAGGATTTGAAACATCTGACCGCATCCAAGAGGCTCATATGGCGGCGATCCACATTATTATAGAGATCGTTGAAATTCTTTTGGCTGATGAGACAGAAGCGAGAAAGGAAGAGCCGCTAGAAGTCGCCCTACCAACCGTTAAATAACTAATTTTCAGCCAACTAGCGTTTAATTCCCCAATGTGATATGTTGGCTCTCAACCTGTTCTATACAAAGCAGGTGTAAGATTAGAGTGATAAAGCGCTCTAGAGCCATAAGTCATAAGACGCGCAAACTGACTTTTTCCATTTTTCGAGGTAGTTGAATTGAAGATATATGACAGCATGGAAAGAACATATTTGAGGGTGATTCAAGGTAAAAGTCATGGACTGGCAGCCTGGTTTCTCAAGCTCTCGCTCCACCCTCTTAGCTGGATATATCGAATCGTAGTTTTTGCTCGCAATAAAGCGTATGACTGTGGCTTTTTCAAAAGCTACGCTCCTAATGTTCCTGCTGTTGTCAGTGTCGGAAATATTGTGGCTGGAGGAACGGGAAAAACACCTGTAACAATTCTCCTTGCAAAAAACCTTCTTGACAGAATCCCCTTAGCCATTCTTTCGAGGGGATACCGATCTCACGCAGAACACCTGAAAACCCCTTTAAGACTTTGCGATGGCAACGGACCTGAATACCCTGTTAGTTTATGTGGTGATGAGCCCTATCTTATTGCTGAAAACCTTCCGAGTGCCCGCATTTTTGTAGGTAGGGACCGGAAGCAAGCAGCAGATATGGCAGCGAACCAAGGTGCCAAGCTCGTGATCCTTGATGACGGAATGCAACACCGCCAAGTATCGAGAGATTTCGATATAGTCGTTTTGAATGCGAATGACCCTTTTGGTCAAGGCTACCTCCTTCCTCGAGGTTTACTACGAGAAGAGGTCAGCTCCCTAAAACGAGCGAGCCTCGTTATTTTAAATCATGTGGAAGATTCTGACCAATACACCTCAATAGCGGAACGCATTGCACAATACACATCTGCTCCGGTTATTGGTACCGAGGTTAACATCGAGTCATTAGAAACTATAGACGGTGAGCAAGTAGAGAGTTTAGAAGGAAAAAAAATCGGGATGTTTTGCGGCATAGGTGCCCCTGATAATTTCGAACGCACCTTATTGAAATCTGGAGCGATTATTGTCGACAAGCTCATCCTTTCCGATCACAAGCGTGCAGACAAGCAGTCACTCCTCGAATTTTCTGAACATTGCCAATCTCTTGAAGCTGAATATATCGTTTGTACGGAGAAGGACAAGGTAAAGTTGATAAATGACACACCGCACCTACCCGTACCGATTGTATGGACAAAAATAGAATTAGAAGTGAAGGAAGGCCTACAGCATTGGAAGGATTTCATCAAGAAAACAGTGATTCGAGCCAAAAGTGATGGAATCACCTCTAAGCGATCTACATAGGTTGGGAGAAAAAGCTACATGAAACTTTGGGTGAAAATACTCATAGCACTAATTTTGGGTGTGATTGTCGGGTTGATCATGACAGCTCTCGGCTTAAGCACCGAATTGTTTAAGCCAGTCGGAGACATTTTTTTACGACTGATCAATATGATCATCGTTCTTCTCGTCTTATCATCCATGACGGTCGGGATAACCAGCATCCATGACCCTCAAAAGCTAGGTCGTGTGGGATTAAAGTCTCTGCTCCTCTACCTAACGACTACTGCTGGTTCTATTTGTATTGGAATCTTTTTTGCGAAGCTATTTAGCATCGGTTCTGGGATGGGGCTAACGACGACGACAGAAGTGAAGATTAGGGAGACCACCTCTCTTGGTGAAATCATCTTACAGATCATTCCTTACAACCCAATGGCCTCTCTCGTTGAAGGAAACGTATTACAGATCATCGTTTTCGCTCTCTTTTTAGGGATTTCCATTAACTTTGCTGGTGAGCGCGGCCGGCCGTTGCTCGAGTTTTTAGAGTCACTAGCGGATGTGATGTACCGATTGACATCGATCGTGATGGAGTTTTCTCCTATCGGTGTTTTTGCTATCATGGCGTGGGTGACAGGAACTTATGGGATCGACACCCTTTATGAGCTCGGTTTCTTCTTAGGCACGTACTACTTAGCCTGTTTAGTTCAAGTTGTGGTCATTCTCTGCGGGATCCTGTATTTCTTAGCTAAGCTGAACCCCCTTCCCTTTTTTCGTGGGATGGGCGATGCGATCATGCTTGCGTTTTCTACCAGTAGTAGTTCTGCAACGTTACCGGTTTCAATGCATTGTGTGCAGGAGAATCTGGGTGTATCGAAGAACATCACACGATTTATTTTGCCGCTTGGATCTACTGTGAACATGAATGGTTCGGGGTTATTCCAGGGGATGGCGGTGATTTTTATTGCCAATGCCTATGGAATAGATCTTAGCTGGACGAAAATGTTGACGATTGTCGTGACGGCAACGCTTTCTGCTATCGGGGCGGCGGGTATTCCAGGAACAGGATTTATTATGCTTTCGGTCGTGTTTACCTCTGTAGGCCTTCCCATAGAGGGCCTTGCTTTACTTGCAGGTATTGATCGTTTGCGTGAGATGGTTTCGACGATCTTGAATGTGATGGGCGACGCTGTTGTGGCTGTCTATATTGCTAAGCAGGAAGGCGAGCTTGATGAACGGCAGTACTATCACGAAGATCTCGTTGAGATGGAAACTGGCGACTTCGAAACCGGTGAGATGTACGATTAATTGAGAAAAGGTTTCCCCTTTTAGAAGAATAGTATGAATTTGATAACCGGTTTATATTCTCCCTAGAACGTCTATCGTTTGGTGAGATTTTTTCTGAAGAACCTTAATTATTTTTATTCAATGATATTGGGTTACACCTGGGATGGCACAAACTAGTCAAATCACAAGCTTTTCACACTCTGTAAATCGTGTCATTTCACGCCCCAATTTATCACGAATAAACGTAATTACTAAATACGATTCTATTTAGAGTATTTTACAGGGTGAGCAGGATAGTGATATCCTATCTCATCCTTCCTATCCTTTAATTAATATTGATTAATCACGCAGACTAAATATTCGCCTCTTGCTTCTACTCATTGTATATAACACTTCAAGTTTCTGCCATCCCAGGTTCCACTTAAATCTCTTGATTGAAATACATCTGAAACCGTGGAACGATATAGAGCCAATCTTAGGAACAAGTTAGCTTACATGCACGTCTTGATGAAGTTGTGATTATTTTAAACTAACATTGTTATATTTCCATCTTGCACTAAAATATACTTGAATGTTCTAATTCCGATAATCGTTAATAATTTATCACAAGGATAGACATGACAATATTTTCAACAGACTACTCTCTTCGCACAATGCTAAAGACCCCTATTAAAGACTTCAGAACGCAACTTTCTTCACTAAACCTTCAGCAGCTTGACGAGGTAGTAAAAAACTGGTTAAAGGAGTGCCATAACCTAAAACCTGAAACTTACAAAACCAGCGAGCTTTACAAACGTGTCATCTGCGTACTGCCTGCGAGGTCTCAACCACATTTTCCGGCTCTTGCCAATGCATTTGGTTTAGACATTAACAATATACAGTCATTTACATGGCAGAAGTCAATACTTCTAGATAGTGACTTTGGGAGAAAGGAGCTCTCTAGGATATACAGCTTAGACCTAGAGAAAATAAGCGACCTGCAGAAAGAATTGTTATGTCTTGATTTTACACTCGGACAAGACATAGTACCCACAGTAAAAGAGTTCAAAGCAATGCTGTCGCCAGAGCTTCTAGATTGTCGTACACCTGAAGGTAAGGATATTTTAGAAATCCTTTCTCTTAGAAATGCCTCGGGTTTAGAGAAATTAGTAAAGCCATTTATCGACTACTTTATTAAAGTACGTGGGTGTGAAGTTTTCCTACGATGCTTTCGATATGCTATATGCAAAAATATCAATTGCAGACTCAAAAGTAAGTTTGTTCTCGTATTCAATGAAATCGAAAACAAAATCGAAAAACCCAAACCTAAAAGCCTCTTAGAAGAATGGGAGATTATCCAACACAACTTCAAATATGAAGCGCTCTTCTGGCATTATCGCTACGACAATTTGATCACCGATAGTATCCCCAAAGCAGAAAGCAAGCTTCAGGAGGAGCTCAACATCCTCGCAGCTTTACTCCATGACTCGCGTAATCCTGGAGGTCGTGAAATCTGTGGTTGGCCCAAAATCTTGGAAGATCAAGCAGGAGAACTGCGTCCGTTACTTAAAGAAGAGTTGCTTGATGTGCGCAGCAGTCGCAACAAAGACATCTACGATGAAGTTTTAAGTTATGGTTCCCTC
>JAJFMC010000349.1 GCA_021772365.1 Chlamydiota bacterium | reverse complement strand
GAACTAGAATTACAACGTTACGAAGCCGCACATGTTTCT
The DNA here is from genome assembly GCA_021772365.1 of Chlamydiota bacterium. GTDB lineage: Bacteria > Chlamydiota > Chlamydiia > Chlamydiales > Criblamydiaceae > JAJFMC01. The sequence goes on along the minus strand of JAJFMC010000349.1, from coordinate 3,391 downwards.
TCCTTCCGCAAAGAAAAGAAAATGTCAATGGAAGAGCTGAAGCATAAGATCCGCAACTTGAAATCATTTGCACCTGGAGAGAGGAGCCTTGAAGATCAGCTGATGGCCTTTAAATATGGTATCGACGAAAAGACAATACCGTATCACCGAGCCTTCTCACAGCCGATTTACGGGACGATTTCCTATTTCAATACATGTAATAATACTGTACCTGTCTTCCATAAGCTACAGAGACCTGCCAAGCAGATTCTTGCTGTTCAGTACAACAAGAAAATGCACTGGCTACTCCTCAGCGAACGTGAAGCTAAGTCAGTGAAAGACCACCTAAAGACCTTATACGCAACAAAGGATCCGCTAGCAGAAAATGTATGGCTCATTCAACCTGATGGAACCCTGCTCGTTAACAGCGAAAATGTTGAGGACTTCCCAAGCGAAGAGGATTATGTCGATGAAGGTCTCCTAGAAATCAATGCATTCATTGGTAACGCTGACTATATCGACAGACATTCTTGTGATACGGAAGACTGGCTGATGGACAACCCGGAACTTAAGGTGCGATTCCTAAAACTTAAGTGTGCTCGCGACAAAAAACAAAACAAGATCTTAAGATGTTGTCAAGTGGTTGCTAGCCGCGATGAAAAGGCAAAATTTGATCCTAACCAAAAAATGTTCAAAGCGCGAATCGAAAAGGAGAAGTTCCAGCAAGGAACATTCAGACCTGACACGGAGCTAGAGGCAAAACTTCTTACGCCTAAGAAGCTGAAAAACCTAAACGTTGATTTCGTGAAACACCTCGGAATCGATCCTGATGCTGAAAACGACTTGACGGTACAAGCGCTCGCTGAGTTAGAAAAAGATCTACCGGCACAGCTTGATGGAATTGATCGTCAACAAGCTCTTAGAGAAGCTGCTATCGAATTTACACGTAAGCAATTCAGAGCTTTGAGACCATATCAGATCGCCTTTATTGAGCCGCACCAAGTGAAGTACTTACTACCTTCACAGATCGAGCACCTGAATAAAAAGGAACAGTTCTGCACATTCAAAGACGAAAATGGAAAGATGGTTCCGGATGTGTACTTGCTTACAGATCAACAAGTAGCAGGTCTTCATAAGAGACAGAACAGGCTGATTCAATTTATCGACCCTAAATCTTACGGAACCTTCACACACCCATGGCAGGTACATGGTGTTGCTCCGGAGCATATCGACAAGCTAAACCCTAACTGTTGGATTTTCCTTTCAAAAAAACAAATGAAAGGATTATCTGATGCCAAAGTTGAAGCACTTAAAGATATCAACTTACCACCAGAAAAATATGGTTGGATACACGGAAACCTCATCAAGGGTATTCCTCCACAGTTTTTCAATAAGGTTCTAAAAGATCAGATTCATGAAATCACATCACCTGAGCTTATCGCTGAACTTGAGGTAGTAGCCAAGCAAGGTGAAGAGCTTGGACACTATACAGCAGGACAGTGGACCTCATGGATTTCTCCTAATATGGTCAAACATATCAACTTTGACACTCAGATACAGTACCTGAAAGATAGGAGTCTTGTCTTACAAGTTCCTTTTGAACAAGTGAAACAACTTGATATAGAATCACAGGTTCCTCTCATCGGTAAAGACCAAATTCCAGGTCTTTCCAACAAACAGATCCCTGGTTGCCCAAATGACTATATCCGTGAACTTACTCCGGAACAGTTCCAGTGGCTTGAAGATCGCCAATATCCATTTCTTGTTGGTGAAAAGCAAATACATACTATTAAAGACAAAGAGAAATTCGCCCTGCTCAAATCTGAGGACAATACTGAAGAAGGTTATGAAAACCAGATGCAGTGGGTTCATGATGACCAATTGGTTATGGTGACTAAAGATCAGATCAAAGGCCTCTCACTTAAACAGTTGTTAGGATTGAAAGAAAAAGTCAATGACCAACAATGGGAAGAGCTACGTGACGGGATGTCAGTTGAGCAGATTCAGTCCCTAAATACTAGGGCACTTGTTAGAATGCTCTCCTGTCGGCAGATCCATAACCACCTACACTCTAGTCAGGTACAGTTCCTGCTCGACGCCGATCAAATTCGCTCCTGTCCAGACAAGCTAGTTCGAAATCTTGATTACATTCAAGTACAGAGTATCAAGGAAGAGCAAGTGAAACATCTACGATACAGTAGCCAGATTCAGAATATTAAAGATGATTTTGTGAAGCACTTTACGTATGACAACAGCGCAGCTGATAGCACTAACCAAATGATTTGGGTAAAAGACGAACAACTAGAACATATTGAGACAAAACAAGTAAAAGGCCTTGGTAACGAACAGATCCTTGCACTGAAAACCGTAGTCGACCCTCATTGGGACACTTACAGACAGCAGCTGACGGAAGATCAAATCAATGGATTTAACACTCAAGAATTGTTCGACCTCATCAATAAGGATCAAATCCAGAGCTATGCTAAGCTGCAACATGTACAATTCATGAAGCAGGCTTGGCAGATCAAAGCTTGTCCAGATGTAATTGTTCAGCACTTAGATATCGAAAAGCAAGTGCCGCATATCAAAGCTTCACAAGCACAACACCTGATGGGTGATCGACAAATCAAGGCGTTGAAGCAAAACAAAACATGCATCCAAGGACTGCTTAAACGTCAATTCGTTCATATGGACGACGATCAATTACCACTCCTTTCACAAGGACAAATCGCGGATTTTGACACAGGCAGCAACCTGTTTAACAAGCTTGTGACGAATCAAATTCGTGGTATCGGTGATCTCGATGTCATCAGGAAACTTCCTGAAGATAGGGTCAACGTCCTTGTACATGCACAGTTTGCCCTACTTCAAGATGCAGACCGTTCAATGATCCGTACATTAGATAAGGACCAAGTGAGGCTGCTGAAGAAAGAAGATGAAACTGTCATCGCTAACATTGCAGCGAAACAGGTACCGCATTTGAAAAATGAGGTGCTAAGTAAGCTGCCGAATAAAATCATGATCCTCCGTAAAGTAGGAAGTAGCAGGCTCCACCACTTGAGTATCAAGCAGGTGAAGACGCGCGACCTGTCTAGTGGATGGAGAGTTACCGGACACGTTTTTGCAGGACTATTCAAGACATTATTCACGCCGTTAATGATCGTCGTCGATTTCGTCATCAATCTTGCAAAGACCGTCTTCTGTTCACTGCGAGCACTCTTCACACTCAGAGCAGCAAATGGACGTAAACTGGTGGGACAACTCAAAATGACCTTTCTAGTAGGACCGGCCATCAACTTCTGCTCCGTAGTGGAGATTTTCCATCCGGCGAAATACCTACAAGTGAAGTCCAAGCTGACAGCATCCTGTGAGTATTAAAGCAGCGAAGGGGGCCATGTGAATCATGGCCTCG
>JAJFMC010000348.1 GCA_021772365.1 Chlamydiota bacterium | reverse complement strand
ATTGAACGAGCCTGGTGGTGGAGGACGAGTGCAGCGAACCCCAGGACCACGCAAACCAAGCAATTGAGTGCTGAAGGCACGAAATAAAGATTTCTGTAACGTAACACTTATGGGTAAAAGTATCTCCGTTACTCAGACCCTGATTGCTACCCCAAACCGCAGCTAAAACTTTTTTGAGCAAGCCATCTACTTCCTGTAACTCCTTGGAAAAGACGGAGTCTTTCCCTGCGTCGCTACAGTCGTATCTGACGCACTCAAAGAAGTTTTAGCTGCGGTTTGGGGTGGCAATCGGGGTCTCAGCGTTGAAAAATTACGAAAAAAAAACCGTAAATATATGAATATACATGATATATGCTGAAATGTTTTTTTTCACTGGAGCAACTGAAGAGACTGTTAATTTTATTGCCTTTGAACGAACATTATTATATATAAGAATAGTTTTATTTTACATGACATTATAAGGAGCTTTCAATGAACTTTAGAACATCCCTTGTACTCATTTTTACTTTCGCACTAAGCGCAATCAATACGGATATAAACGCTTCCAACCTCATCCAGTATAAGAAAATAGGCACGTTGAAAAAACAAGAGATTACACATACGATGCATCAGTACGACATGTCAAATCTCCCCCCTGCAAAGTATGATGTAGATCTCTATAAAATCACCTATTTAACTCCTTCCCCACACCGTGCGGAAACAAAAGTAACGGGAATTGTCGCACTACCGATACGGGCAGATCATACAACACCATCTCCAATGATTGTTTACAGCCATGGTACCATGACGGACCGGAAAGCTGTCCCTTCCAATTTAACCTACCAAGTGAAGCATGCAATTACAGCTTTTGCTTCGGGAGGCTATGCTGTTGCAGCAAGTGATTACATCGGACTTGGAGATTCTATTGACCTCCTACACCCCTATTGCCATTCAGAATCATTGGCTACAACGGGGTTGGATACGCTGAGAGCAGCAAAGCAACTGTCAAAAAAGATTGACTACCCATTAGAGGAAAAGATCTATTTAACAGGGTACTCTGAAGGTGGACTTTCAGCACTTGCAACGCATCACTACATAGAATCTGATTTCTCCGATGAAGTTCAAGTTGCAGCAAGTGCTCCAATGGGAGGTCCTTATGATTTGAGTGGTTGCACAATGAATGGGTGCTTAGATACTCCTGCTAAGGGAACGACAATGTATCTAACCTATATTATTCTCGCTTACAACTATATATATGGAGATGTCTTCGACAAATTATCAGATGTATTTATGCCCCCGTATGACAGCTTAGCAGCTAGATTATTTGACGGAACACAATCACCGATTATTATTCGACAAATCCTTCCAAATGATCCCAAAAATCTTCTTAAAGAAGAGTTTATAGCAAAAAATATGAGAAACACAGAAGGAACTTTTTATAAGCGCTTAACGGAAAATGATCGCTATGACTGGGCACCCAAAGCCCCTACGTTGTTCATTGCAGCTGCAGGTGATATCGATGTTGTCTATAACAATACAACAAAAGCCTTCGAACATATGAAATCAATAGGAGGAAATGTTGAATATGTTGATGTAGGAGAGCACCTTGGCCATATGACAGGTAGAGCTTCGTGCATGGTAAAGGCTAGAGAGTATTTTGATAGTATTCACTCAAAAAACGATCGATTGTAAGCAAGGAGTACTTCAAAACTTATTATACCGAAGTGAACTCAAACAAGTTAAAGATTTACATCTTCGCTTTACGTTTTCTTCTATGGTAAGCAATTAACGTAATAACAAGAACTCCACCTAAAAGCATATAAGTATCGGGTTCAGGAGTGAAAACTAAAACCCTCATTTCGTCCACTCCCGATGTTGTTGCAAAATGATTGATCAGTAGTTTTGTACGGTCTGCCAAAACAGTAACTTCATCGCCATTAGGATTCAACAAGTCAAAATTAGGACCATTGAGTGATGCGGGATAGGTAACGCCCGCTAATCCAAATGTAGGTTCTGAGTCTCCTAAATAATTATCACCAAGCCACACAGGCTTGTCGTCAGAAAAAATAAGCCCGGCAATTGGATTATCAAATGTAAAAATAACGTCTGAAACTGTTGACAGTCCTGTACCCGGTCCATCAAAGTGAATGTACCACGAATTAAACTTACCTGTAAGCACTCCTTTGACTCGACTTGCTGGTGTATCGATTACATATGGTCCTGGGAGAAGCCCGGAAACAACTACATCGACATCAGATCCGGCAGTAGATTTAGTGCCTTCAAAAAATATTTGAAGCTTCTCATTTTCTGCCATACCCGGCAGTAGGGAAGCTGGCGGAGGAGGGAATATCTGTATACCATCCCCTGTTATTGTAACAGCCTGAGCATTCACTGTAAAAAGCATATATACGACTGATATTACGCTAAATAACACATATTTAATACCCACTTCTAACCTCCTTATATTATCAACGGACCCAGCTATAACTTGTACAACTAAAGAACCTATATTTTTTATTATAAGAAACATGTAATTAAAATTAAATAAATTTCACAACAATTCCGTTAATACTTTTTTAACTCAAACATAAGACACTTTAACATTAAGCTACAGTTAATGAAGACACACAAACAATTAATTATATTTAAACAACTATTTTTATAATTACATCTTTAGACATATTCTATAGGTTTAGAGTCTTTAACCCCCACACCGCCACAAAACCTGTTAATTTTCTGGTGCTTATGCTTTTTTTGGGATATGTAGTAAATGATCACGAAGAGTTGTGCTTTAAAAATAATATTATATAATAAAGTTATAACCCCACTTACGTAAGCAATTGCAAAACTAGGATTCTTTTGACCTTTGCAAATGCACGTCACTCCAGCAGTTTCCATTACTGCACCAAAACAAACTGAAGATTTGATACAAAGTGACACATCATTTTTTGCACATGCTTGCTTTGGGGGTAAGTTCTCATTGTAACCAAGGAGGGGTAATGAGAAAAATCATCTATACAAGTCTAGCAGCATTAATGTTAGCACCATCAATACCAGTTATCGCAAATTATGATTATTCTACACGCGACACCGTAGCCACAGACGGATCAGAACGACGACAAGAGCGTCGTGATGACGGGGGTGAGCGTCGGGATGATAGAAGAGATGGACGCGTAGCGATACTTGGATCCGAAAGAAGACAAGAGCGTCGTGATGACCGGCAAGAGAGAAGAGGTGATCGACAAGAACGTCGTGATGATCGTCGTAACTAATCTGTAATTTTTGCTGTACTTTATACACCCCTGAATAGGGTATTGGCAAAGTATTGCACTCAAAAAAATCTCCATGTACTCTGCGTTTTCTGTGGTAAAACCAATTTTTTACCACAGAAAACGCAGAGTACATAGAGAGTCAGAATTAAAGTTCAAATTTTTTATCGTGCTGACATCATTGTTAATGATAGCGTAACTCTAGAGGTGGAATGTTGTGAAGAGTTAGCTCCTGAACATTCTGCTCAATTGATCAATTATCTCAAAGCAAGTGGTAAAAAGGTAAGCTTGTTGATCCATTTTGGCAAAAGGAAAATTCAATACAAGCGTCTTTACCGCCCAAATTATTATCCTGCCGTCATAGGCGATCCTGCTTATCATGATAAATAATTTTTAAACTTCATCGTGCAGCCTGCTTTATCTTCTATTTATGCAAGTTTCAGTCCCTAATCCGCAATAATTGGCAGAAGTTAGGAGATCCTAACTATAGATTAGGGGTTCTAAAAAATCATTTTAATGCTTGGTGCCCTAAAAAAACACCAAATATAATGCCAAATCAGCAAGCTTAAAAAGAGGCTCTATATTATATTAAGATACGTAACCCCTACCAGAAAATAAATTACTCTGGAACGTGGTGGGGAATCACAGTTTTAGGAGGGAATTGCAAAAAGAGTTGAAGCTGTTTTCTAGAGATTTTTTTTGGATCGCAAGGAACGGAGTTCGCAGCCAACCATGCGTTGTTTGCAAGAACGAGCCAGAAGCGAGGCGGAAAAAGGCCTAGAAAACAGCCCAAATATTTTTGCAATTCCCTCTTAAATATATTTTTTAAATCTTTCTATATTGGTAGCAATGGCTGACTGGACAACAGGAACCTGTGAAGTAAATGGGATTGACGTACATTATCTTCGAACAGGCGGCGACAAACCCTCTGTTGTTCTACTGCACGGACTAATGTTAAATGGAGCATGCTGGACTCCTTTGGCGCGTATCCTGGAGAAGGATTATGACGTGATCATGCCGGATGCTCGGGGCCATGGAAACTCCGGCGCTCCTGATCATGGCTATTGCTATGACAACCTCGCCGCCGACGTCATGAGCCTTATGGAGGCGCTTGGGCTCACTACCCCTGTAGTGCTTGGCCATTCAATGGGGGGCATGACGGCGGCTATGGTCGCAAGTCAGAATCCCAAGCGACTGCGAGGGCTTATCTTGGCCGATCCAACCTTCCTGACGCCTGAACGTCAGCTTGAAGTTCTTGAGAGTGACGTCGTTGATAGGCATCGCCGAATTCTAAACGGGTCAAAGGAGGATCTTTTGACGGATATGAAGAACCGGCATTGCCATCGTTCAAGCGAAATCAACGAACTATTCGTGCAAGCAAGATTTGAAACTAGCATTCGTGCCTTCGAAATTTTAACACCACCGAACCCCGACTACATGCAGCTGATAAACACTCTCGACATTCCGACCCTCCTAGTTGTCGGTGATGTTGGCTCTGTAGTCACTCTTGAAATGGCCGCAGAACTGGATGGGCTCAATCAACTCTTGGAGGTGGTACAGGTCAAGGAAGCTGGTCATGGGATCCCCTATGACCAGCCCGAGCAATTTTCGGCCGTCGTCCAAACTTTTTTACACTCATTGAGCACTTGTATACACAATAAATTTCAAAAGACAGAGATATAATGAGAGAAAGTCTTTGGCGACAGCCTCATAATTTTTAAATGTAGATTCGTAAATACACAAGATCGATAACATTGAAAATAAGGTAATTACGGACACTTAATATTCGGATACCGATTATTACAACCGTTATTTTTCAAGAATTGGCAAGCTGTAAACTGAACGATTAAATACATTTACTACATCATCTTCCAGTAATTCCCGCTAAAATTTTAAATAGTTGATGCTAAAAAATTTACTATTCCCATAGAATTTTCTTTTCGTAAACTCTTTAGATAAGTAGCGCCAAGAAAAATATAACCACAGGTAATTTCATATGACAGGATTCAACGC
>JAJFMC010000347.1 GCA_021772365.1 Chlamydiota bacterium | reverse complement strand
CCGTAGGAAAATAGAGACAACGTTAAAGGCTCTTCAATTACTACACCTTGCAAAATTGCTATAGATCACATTATGATAGGGTTTAAGTAAGGAGACGCTAAATTATGCTAAAGGAAGAGAACCACATTCATAACACTGACCCCTCACAGAACTTTATATCAGAACCTTACGAACCATTGAATGCAATATTCAAGCCGAAAAATATAGCTGTTATAGGTGCGAAAGATGATTTAGGGACTGTGGGTCGAACGATTATGGCCAATTTACTTGAAGGTTCGTTGGGAGATAAATTATATCCAGTTAATCCTAAGCGTGATACAGTGCTAGGAATCAAAGCATACCCCAATATTTCTTCCGTTCCTGAAATCGTAGATTTAGCGATTATCGTCACTCCCGCAAAAACCGTACCCAAAATTATCGAAGAGTGCGTCGAGGTTGGTGTTAAATCAGCCATCATCATATCCGCAGGATTTAAAGAGGTTGGACCTGAAGGACTTGCTATAGAACAAGAAGTTGTGCGTATTGCACGTAGCGGCAATATGCCGATCATTGGTCCCAACTGTTTAGGTGTGATGAGTCCTCAGTCCGGTCTGAACGCAACATTTGCAAAAGGGATGGCCCATTCTGGAAACTTGGCTTTCATTAGTCAATCCGGGGCGATGTGCACAGCGGTTCTAGATTGGAGTTTTAAGGAGAACATCGGCTTTAGTGCGTTTGTTTCCATTGGTTCGATGGCCGATGTGAATTGGGGGGATTTAATTCATTATTTTGGGAACGATCCAGAGACAAAAAGTATTTTGATGTACATGGAAACAGTTGGGGATCCACGTACATTTCTGACAGCAGCTCGCGAGATAGCTTTAGAGAAGCCTATTATCATCATCAAAGGAGGGCGTAGCCCCGACGCTGCACAAGCTGCAGCCTCACATACAGGTTCTCTTGCAGGGAGTGATGAAGTCTTTGACGCAGCACTGTTACGTGCCGGGGTGTTACGTGTTAATACCATTTCCGAGTTATTTGACATGGCCTCAGTCCTCGCCAGGCAGCCATTGCCGAAAGGTCCTAATCTTGCAATCGTCACCAATGCCGGTGGACCATCCGTTCTTGCTACGGATGCAACGGTATTCAACGGTGCAAAAATTGCGAAGCTCCAGGAAGAGACAATCGCGCAGCTCAATGAGCACCTCCCCCCTGCATGGAGCCACGGCAACCCCGTCGACATTTTGGGAGATGCTTTAGCTGATCGTTTTGGGACGACCATACGCATTGTCGCTAACGATGACAACGTCGATGGCATCCTTGTAGTTCTTTCTCCTCAGGATGTGACCGATCCCAATGGGACAGCAGAGTATATGCGTGAATTTGCTCATCTCGACAACAAACCCATTTTAGCCAGCTGGATGGGTGGAGATACCGTTGCAAAAGGTGCGCAGACATTACACCAGACAGGGATCCCATCATTTAGCTATCCCGATGATGCCGCCTGGTCGTTTGCGAAGATGTGGACCTACAGTCAAAATTTACGCAGCATCTACGAAACGCCATCGATCCGTGATGAAACATCCGAGTTTTGTGTCGATGTACCATCGATCTGGGAAGTCGACCAAATTATCAATAAAGCCAGAAGAGAGAAACGTGATTTACTCGATGAATATGAATCGAAAAGAATCCTCGCCTGCTACAACATCCCCGTTGTTGAAACTCTCACTGCGACGACCTGTGAAAAAGCTGTAGAAAAAGCCAACAGGTTACGCTATCCCGTCGTCCTCAAACTGTACTCCAAAACAATTACGCACAAAACCGATGTGGGAGGGGTGAAGCTCAACTTGAACTCAGCGGATGAGGTTGCTAACGCATTTAGTGAGATCGAGCAGTCCGTCACAGAAAAAGTCGGAGCCGACGCTTTTGACGGCGTGACGGTCCAGCGCATGGTCAAACTCGATGGCTATGAGCTTATTTTAGGAAGCTCCTGCGATGAACAATTCGGTCCTGTACTGCTTTTCGGTACCGGCGGCCAGCTTGTCGAAGTGTACAAAGACCGTTGCCTGGGCCTTCCTCCACTTAATACGACGCTGGCAAGGCGTATGATGAGGCAGACAAAAATTTACACTGCCTTAGAAGGTGTTCGTGGACGTGAAGCCATAGATTTGAAAGAGTTGGAACAGATCCTTGTTCACTTTTCGCAGCTGATAGTAGAAAATCCTTGGATCAAAGAGCTCGACATCAATCCCCTTCTTGTTTCACCTGAAGAGATCATTGCTTTAGACGCTAGGGTGGTACTGCATGATCCGGAGCTATCACCTGAAGAGTTACCTAAAACTGCGATTCGTCCCTACCCTATCCAGTATATCCATACTACTCATCTGAAAAATGATATGCCCGTCCTTCTTCGGCCTATCAAAGCAGAAGATGAACCTATGGTCAAAGCGTTCCACAAAGAGCTGTCGGAGAATACTGTAAGGCAGAGATATTTCGAATTCCTAAGCCTGGATGAAAGAACGGCTCACGAACGATTAATCCATATATGTTTCAATGATTATGCTAGGGAGCTCGCTCTCATCGCAGAAGTCAATGAAAAGAAAATTGTAGGAATTGCGAGGTTGAGTCGTATTCCCGGAACTGCTGAGGCAAAAATGACCATGACAATTATCGATTCATACCATGGAAAAGGGCTTGGCACGCAAATGTTAGAACACTTGATCGAGGTAGCTAAGCAGGAAAAGTTAGATACGATCAAGGCTGAGGTACTCTCAGAAAATAGTGGGATGCTATCGATTTTTGCGAAGCATGGATTTACTTTGAGCCCTTGTTCTGAGAACCACCTGACGTACTGCGAATTGGTGCTTTAGAGATTGAGAGTGTTCATGTATCTACTTTATTTTAGCAAGGGCAAACAACTCTCTACTTTTTGTTTCGTCACCGAGTTTTTTAATTTTCACTCTAAGGACCCTTTCTAAGGTAATTAATTGACTTTTCAGTTCATCGTGCTTTGTTTTTAATAAGTTGTACTTTTGTCGATTTTTTTGCTCATCAGCCTTTTTCAATACGTCATCCAACTCAGCAACCTTCTTTTGATGCGAGCTGATGTGTGTAGGAAACTGTTTACAGACGATCTTCAACGTTTCGTATAATGAGTTTCTGTCATTTTCCTCCAGCGAAGGAACCAGTTCAGATAACGCTTCAGGACCGATCACACCTGACATAAGATCTAGGTGGCTTGCCGACATATGTTTTGCTGCTTCTTTAGGGTAATCTCGAATGGCGATTTCAAATTTTTTATCTTTTAAGCTGTGTTGTACCTGTTCATCGGAGAGAGCACCGAAAACAGCCCCAATCCTCAAAGCATTTTCCTGCTTACCTTGCTCACCTAAAAATGCTGCTTTGTTTTTAAGCAATTGATCCCACAGTATAACAATACGGCTAGGATCGATAACCTGCAGCAGCTGAACCAAACTAGCTATCTCATCAGGGTGCATGCTGACTGTCTCGCTCATGATAGCCATTGTTGTGAGCTGCGATTCTAGTCCATTTTTCATGTGCTCTTCGATTTTTTGTTTTGTTTCTGAACGACTTTCCGAATATGACTGCAGCAATTTATAGACAAAAACTTTTTGCTGAAAAACTCCCGTATCTTCCGGAGTGCTCTTTAGCAACTCCAAAAATTGATCATCACTCATATCAACGTCATCACTTCTTGGAGACTTACCGTTTACCGGTATTTGATGTGAATGTTCACCGGGTAGTGGGACATGAAACTTGAATGTTCTTTGTGTCTGTTCCTGTCGCTTTTGTTTCTCAATTTTCTCCTTGTCACCTCTCTGTTTAATAGCACTCTCGTTACTCTTCTTCATCAAACTATTGAGCTCTGTAATGATGCTTGTATCCTTGTTCCATGATTTCAATAATCGTCGTACTTTATTGATTTTCACCTGCAGCACCAGTTCCATTTCGGGAGTGGCATGTTTGCAGATAATTTTCAAAATTTCTATTTGCGAAAGTTTGTCAAAAGGAATCAGTTCAACAATAGATTTAAGAGTGTCAATACGATCACCTAACGTAGAAATATGAGCCTTTAATAATAAAATTTTGAAATGTTTTTCTGTAAAAATTTCTGATACTTTCTTCTTCGACTGGTTGAGCAAGCTCCATAACTTTCCATTATCAGCAATTTCCTCTAGCTCGTCGAAAGTGATAGATTCTACAGGTACTTTGTTATCTACTAGATCTAAAATCAAGTGTGGCCTGATAATTTTTTTGACCGTTTGAACAGAACTCTTTGGTTCCGTCTGTTGGTCTTTGGTGACCTGCCCACCTTTTTTAGGTGGAAAGAGAAGCCTTTCGGCAATTACGATCACAATCCCCACAACGGGTATCGATAGTAGAGCACTCATCGTGATGTGAGTGATCCTCTCGAAAAATCCAATATCCGGCTCTTTAAAAGCAATTTGAATGTGTCGGTAGGCAAAGCGGTAGGGTACGTCTACCCCAAGAGTAAACCAAGAAGTATTCGGTATAGCGGTGTCAATTCGCATCATGATTCCTCTATGAATGATAAAAAAAACAAACAGTAGCAGATACCTTTAAAGGTTATGTTAAGAAAAAAAGATTTTAAATTGACAACAAACCTACCCATTGATAATCTAAATCGAATTTGTGACACAAAAAAAAATAATTTACAGAATCACAATCATTATAGAACATAATTTTAAACTTTATAAAGGAAGGTCAATTATGACTAAAATTGGTTTTTATGACGCTTATGGATTTCAATCCAACGAAACGTTTTCTAAAAAATTTAATAAAGCAACAGGACTAGACAAACTACCTAAAAACGACAGTATTCAAAAAGCAGTAAGTGGTGCCAACACCTTTAAAAACATTACTCAATTTATAGGATATATCCCTGTATTGAGTACAATCATGGCACTCGTAAAATATATCGTATTTAAAGTGATCCCAGGTCAAGTAGAAAAGTTAGCGAAAGACGAAAAACTTTCTAGCTACAAAAGTGGTCTTTTGGCCGGTGCCAAACTCTTGAAAAACGATTTTGCTAAAGGAATGAATATAAGAATCATTTTTGAAATGTTTTCATTAGGATTCATTTTGCTTATTACAGATTTCATCTGCACAGCAGGAAATAGTAAAACAAAAGAGAAAGCATAATCGATGCTTTAATTAGGTGTTTCCATTTTGTGCAACACCTAATTACTCCGAAGTGAACTCAATAACTGGAATTTAATTCGATAAATTCCTTCGGTAAAGAATCACTCCCACAATCATAAATAAAAAGATCGCAAAAAAGACAACTAATGAATAGATCGTCGTTTCATCAAACTCACTCTGAAGTTTGATGTTTTTCAAGTAATACAATCCGATCAATTCGTCATTTTCACTGAATGTCGGATCCGTCACAAAATATCCCCGCACGGTAACCGCCCTCTGTAAAGGTATTTCCGGAAGAGCTCCTAGCAAGATAATTTGATTTTTGATTTTGTTCGTAACTCCTACGCAACAAGATTTTAGATTAGGTTGTGAAGCAAGAACGTAACTCCCTTCTCCGCCTTCATAAAAAAAACCTCTTATCTCAACCTCTTCCCCACTAAGCTCGTGAAGGGGGTTACTTTGCTCTAACATACCAAAAGATAACTTTTTTATTTCCGCATCGAGCGAAAAGTTTTGGGTGATCATTAGAAAACACGTTATAATTATTTTAATTATCATATTTAATTCCTTAAGCAGGGTGTAGAA
>JAJFMC010000346.1 GCA_021772365.1 Chlamydiota bacterium | reverse complement strand
TAGTGAAATGAAAAATAAATATAATGAGTTTACCTCGGTATAACTTTATACCTCTGTTATTTCTGTTGGATATGGAATGTTATTTGCTAAATGATTTTGAAATTCAATCCATTCTTGATTAAACTCTTCAATTTCTGTTTCTAAATTCTGTCCCTGGATGATCAGAGGTTGGCTTTCGTCAGATTTGTTGATTTTTTCTATGTTTCTGAACAACTTTACAGACCGTTTAAATAGTATTTCTAATTTATCTGCATCCTTTGGTGTTAGAATACCTGCATCTTTAAGGCAAAAGATGTTATTTTTATGAAAATGGTAAGCTCTTCCTATTAGTAAACCGTTAGTATTGATTTCATTACTGGCATCAGTGGGAGGTCCTTGGTTTTTCAAGAGTTGTGAACGGATTCTACGTACCGTTCCAGGTTCGCATAAAGAACGAGTGAATTTCCAATAGGTAATTTGTCTAGTAACACCCGCAATTGCAGCGGGTATCACAAAAAGCCACACCCAACCCAACCTATACAGAATTCCAGCAGTTCCCCACGGATCTATCTTGCAGTAAACATGATCATCTTCTTTACACTCTTTCCTACATAATATAATTCCAGCGATCCATATCCCTAGAAATGACAGGGCTGTTAGACCATAGAGGGTTATAGTGGAGGCATTCACTATACTTACTTGCTTTAAGTTAATAAGTGCTTCTTGTTCCCACCTTTCATTAGGTGTACGTTGATCTGAATCTATTAAGGGGGGATTTTCAATTGGGAGTGATAAGTTAGAAGTTCCGGCAGAGATCATGACATTCCTTTGTTAGATAATTTAGTAAAGTGTTAGAAAATATCCGACTTTCTAAGGTCTGTCAATGCTATTTTTGAGTTGGTGCTCGAGAGATTTTCTAAATACTTTAGCATCTTTTCACTCTAATTAATCATCTCCAGTCATGTCTGCCTCTTGTTGTGGTTGACCGGAAAGTCTATACCTAAAGGAAATCTTTTTCATGAAATTGCCCTGGAAGAAAATGCTAGACCTCATATATTATTCCGGTAATTACACGAGGGTAAAGGTTTTAATGTCTTCTAATTATCCAAAAGTATATCGAACCGCTTCCAAAGCGAGGCTTAAATATATTCGTAGTAATGATATGGGTCAATTTCACTGGCTTTTTCTTCCCGGTGGTCCTGGGTTAGGCTCTGAATCCTTATCGGGTTTAGTGAATGTATTAAAATTACCAGGCACCATGTGGTATGCAGACTTACCTGGGGATGGTTCAAATATTACAGAGGATAATACAGAAGACTTCTCCCGTTGGTCAGATGGTCTTATTGAGTTAGTGACTGAATTTGACAATGTTATTTTAGTTGCCCATTCTTCAGGTGGTTTTTTTGCATTAGCAACACCAGAGCTTGAAAATGAACTTGACGGATTAGTATTGATGGACAGCGCACCCGATGCCTCTTGGCAAGAGGAATTTTATAAATATGTAAATAATAATCCTATTGCTGAAGCACAACAATTACAACAGTTATATCATGATGAGCCATCAAATATTGCACTAAAGAATTTAACCATTGCTTGTGCTCCCTATTTCTCCAGATCAGAAACTCTAGTAAGAATACGTAACTTACTTAACGAGTTACCTTTCAATTATGAAACTCACTTATGGGCGGAAAATAATTTTGACAAAACATATCAAGCTCGATGGGTGCCGAAATATATTCCAACAATGATTTTTTCTGGCTTTGATGATCATATTACACCAATAGAGTTATTCGTTAATCATGCCGAATTCCAAAGGGATAACATTCAGATTTATACAGTTAATAATGCATCACACTTTCCATGGATAGATAATCCAGCGCAAGTAAAAAAATTGTTTTCTAGTTACTGTTCTATATTAAGGAGTGAAGGGTAGACATGGCATTTAGTAATCACGTATATTCGTGATAAACTGGGGCGTGAAATGACACGATTAACAGAGTATGAAAAGCTTGTGATTTGACTAGTTTGTACCATCCCAGGCCCTCTTAGACCCCATTATCAGGCACGTACCCGATCAAATAACTTGGAAATCAAATAAAATCCTCAGGGACTTTGTGAAAATGTTGATAATCTTTTAAGTAACTAACATGACCTCCCCACACATAACCTCGCTTGATAAATGCCTGACAACAAAGGTCTCCATCCTTAATAAGACCGGGAACATCTTGAGTTCTATCAACATATTTTCTTCCTGACTCAGGAAGAATTTTATCGTCTTTAATATAGGGATTTTGAACGGGATTAATGTCAACGGCTCCACCATAACTATGTTTAGAAAGAATTCCTGGCTCTCCTTCAACATCTTTCATGCAAAATGACCACGTATTATTGTCATCCATTGAACGGTAATCGCTGGCATCATAATTATCGATTAAAACCATCTTATTCATTGGATATGAACCCTCAAAGAGTTCCAAAAAAATTTGAACCATCTCTTCCGCTAAGTTCTTATGACATACGAGTTCTCCACTAACAATTTGTTCATTGAAATTCCAATGAGAAACTGTCACATAAGCCAAATCTTTAATTGGGACAGGACAGCCTTTTTT
>JAJFMC010000345.1 GCA_021772365.1 Chlamydiota bacterium | reverse complement strand
TAGTTGCTTCGATTTCCATTTGTAATTCTTCGAGGATATCGATGATTTTTTTCTGGTATAAGTCGAAGGCTTGATCAATATCTTTTTGTGTTGCTGTTTGTCTGGCGTTTTGTTGGATGTGTTGTCCTATTAGGATTTGGGATTCCCGGGATAGTTTCATTATAAAAGCCTCCAATTGATATACCTAAAAAAATTAAAACCTCTTATAGGATAATCGTCCATTCAATTCAACCATTCATTCAAGTTAAAAATTCGGACTTGTAAAAAATAGATGCATCGGAAGTAAGAAAAGTTAAAAGGTTTTATGGCTATAAACAGGAGATTACAATGACGGATATTGTTAGTTCTCAAACAGATATGAAGTTTTCTGGATTTTCATGTACTTCAAAAGGAAGGGCTTTAGAAACCGCAGAATATGACCCAAAAACACTTAAAGACTTGGATGTAGAAATCGCTATTTCACATTGTGGTATTTGCCATAGCGATATTCATCTTATTGATAATGATTGGGGGAACTCTGTTTATCCCTTTATCCCCGGTCATGAGATCATTGGTCAAGTGAGAGCACTTGGTCGCTCTGTCAAACACTTAAATATTGGTGATCGTGTTGGTGTGGGCTGGCAGTGCGGCGTCTGTTTTATTTGCGATTTATGTACAAGCGGTTACGAAAACTTATGTCCTGATAGTCAACCAACTTGCGTAGGGAGAAATGGAGGCTATGCCAATGGTATTCGTGTAGATAGCCGTTTTGCATTTCCTATTCCCTCAGCTCTCAGCTCAGAAAATGCCGCTCCCCTTCTCTGTGGCGGAATTACCGTTTATTCACCTTTCCGTGAATACGATATAAAACCTAAAGATAAAGTCGCTATTGTGGGTGTTGGGGGATTAGGTCACCTTGCTGTACAATTTGCAAACGCTATGGGATGTGAAGTAACGGCTATTTCTCATAGTGCTGATAAAGAAGATGAGGCTAAATCTTTAGGAGCTCACCGCTTCATTAACAGCTCAAATGCTTTTCTCATGTCACAAGCTAATGACTCCTTTGACTTTGTGCTAAGTACCGTTTCTGTCGATGTGGATTGGCAGAAGTGTCTCGATTTGTTAAGTCCGAATGGGACTCTATGTTTCGTAGGTGCTTCACCTACACAAATCAGTGTCCGCCTCATGGACGTGATAATGGGCCAAAAAAGGGTTGCAGGAAGTGGAATTGGAAGTCCACACAGAATTAAAGAAATGTTTAGCTTTGCTGCGAGGCATGATATTCAATCGATGACAGAACTGTATCCTATCGGACAGGTCAATGAAGCTCTTGACCGTATTCGTGAGGGAAAAGTTCGCTACCGCGCCGTTCTCGAGATGCGCTAATATACCCTCCACCTCCGGGTGTTGAGATGGCAAAGACATCTCCTTTTTGCATGTCAACAGTGGCACAGCCTGTAAGTTGCTCGACCGTTCCATCTGATCTCTCTACCCAATTTTTTCCAATTTTTCCTGGATCTCCCCCTTTCATTCCAAATGGAGAGTATTTTCGATGGCTTGAAAGGATGCTTGCTGTCATAGGCTCTAAAAATAGAATTCTCCGCTCAGCACCGTTTCCGCCATTGTACATGCCTTTTCCACCGCTATCGTTACGAATTGAAAAGCTTTCTAAAAGAACTGGAAAACGCCACTCTAAAACCTCGGGATCAGTCAGTCTCGTGTTGGTAATATGTGTGTGGACAGCAGAAGCGCCGTGGAATCCGTTGCCCGCTCCTGCTCCGCCACAGATGGTTTCATAGTATTGGAATCTATCGTTTCCAAAGGTTAAACTATTGGTCGTCCCTTGGCTGGCGGCCATTGTCTGAAGAGCTCCGAGAATGGTGTCTACGAGGTGTTGTGAAGTCTCTACGTTTCCAGCAACAACTGGTGCCGGTGTTTGTGGATTTAGGAAACATTTTTCAGGAATGATGATTTTTATTGGTTCCAGGCATCCGGAATTTAGCGGAATGTCTTCTTTGACGAGGCATCGCAACACATAGATGACACAGGCGATTGTTACAGCTTTAGGAGCATTATAATTGACATCTAGTTGTGGAGAAGTTCCTGTGAAGTCGAAGATTGCAGTGCAGTTATTTTTGTTGATACTAACATTCAGTTGAATGATTTTATCGTTATCTAGGGTGTTAGTAAAACTTCCGGAATTTAGGGTTTTTATGGCTTGTTTGACGGATTCGCGAGCATTATTTCTAACGTGTTGCATGTAGGCGTTGACGACTTCTGTCGAGAATTCTTCGCAGAGCTTTTGTAGGTTTTTGACACCGTTATAATTTGCTGCAATTTGTGCCTTTAAATCCTCAATATTCTGTTGTGGATTTCTTGCAGGGAAGGGGATGTCTGTAAAAAGTTTGAGGATTTCTTTTTCTAAAAAGTTCCCTTGTTCGATTATTTTTCTATTAGTAATATAAGCGCCCTCTTCATCGATGGAATGGCTGTTGGCGGGCATAGATCCTGGTGTAATGCCTCCTATATCTGCATGATGGCCTCTCGACCCTGTATAGAATAGAATATATTCGTTGGTCTTGTCGAATACGGGTGTGATAATCGTGATATCGGGGAGGTGTGTTCCTCCATTATACGGGTCGTTGGTGATGAATACATCGCCAGTTTGGATGTTTCTTGTAAATGTTTTGATGATACTTTTAACCGATTCGCTCATGGAACCTAGGTGGATGGGAATATGGGGTGCATTGGCGATTAGTTCACCTTTGTTGTCGAAAAGTGCGCAAGAAAAGTCCAGCCGTTCTTTGATATTAACACTACAAGCGGTATTTTTTAGGATTATACCCATTTGTTCCGCTATATTCATAAAGCGGTTATTGAACACTTCGAGCATGATGGGGTTTACATCTGTTGAATGCTGTTCATTTGTCTCTTTTGGTTTTCTTCGAGAGAGAATAAGGTTACCATTTTTCTGTATTGTTCCCCGCCACTCCGGTTCGATGACCGTTGTAGCGTTGGGCTCGATGATAATTGCCGGACCTTCAATGGTTTGATTAGGTAGAAGGGCGTTTCTTATGAGTAGTTGAGCTTCTACCCACTTATTATTAGCGAAGAATTTTGTTTTTGATTGATTTTGCGGTGATAAATTCAAAAAATGGCCTTCAAGTTGTTCCTCATGGACTTTGGTAATTCCTTCAACAGAGAGGCTTGTTACGGTCAATTTTCTTTTCTTATCGATAAATCCAAATTGTTGGTTATAGAGG
>JAJFMC010000344.1 GCA_021772365.1 Chlamydiota bacterium | reverse complement strand
ATGTTGGCTATTTTTTTAAATAATGGCAAGCGTCTACTTACTAATAGTCTATAGGATTCTTCATCTGTTGCTGTTGCTGGTCTATCGTGAATGATTTTTCTCTGGATGAGTTCATCGATATCTTCCATTAAATGCACAATGATACCGAGTGATGGGATCATCTCTAATACTTCATGTATTTCTATTGTTCCTCCTCCTAAAGCAATGATGACAGAGGTTTTGCTCTGAAGAGAAACAATAATCTCTTTTTCTAACGCACGAAAGGCACTTTCGCCATAAGCACGAAAGTATTCACGGCATGAGACACCGCATTTTTCTTCGATAAGACGATCGGTATCGATGAATTCACGATTCAATAAACCTGCCAACCGCATTCCGACGGAAGTCTTTCCCGCCCCGGGAAGCCCGCAAAGAACAATATTACTATGGCTTGGTTGAGTCATCGTATCAAAGCTCCTATCTCTTTCATGTCATCGATAAAAGTTGGATACGTCTTTTTGATACATTCAATGTTAATAACGGAAGATGGTCCTCTTGCACCCATCGCGGCAACAGCAAGCGACATCGCCATGCGGTGATCGTCGTGAGAGACCACCTTAGCACCATGTAAAAGGCTTCCTATGATCGTTAAACCCTCATCGCTAGTTTGGATCTGTGCACCCATCTTTCGAAGCTCCTTTGCAATACATTCTATTCGATCACACTCTTTTTCCTTGGCAACAGAAGCATTCGTAATCGTTGTTGTTCCTTCAGCAAAACAAGCCACTACAGCAAGAATAGTGATGGAGTCAATGCAGTCGTTGATATCAGCATGAATCCCTTTCAAAGAACCTTTGTATGATACGTTTACGGTCCTTTTTTCATTATCATAGATGATCTCAGCTCCCATTTGTTCAAACAAATCAAATAATTTTTTATCACCTTGTACGTCGCTTTTGTCTATATTGTGAAGTGTTACCGATCCTTTTGTTACCAATGCAGACGCAGCGGGAAATGCTGCAGAACTCCAATCTCCGGGCACAATATAATCAAATCCATCGTAACCACCATTGCCTTTAATCGTATATTCAGAATAGTTCTTCTGTTTATATTCGACCTTCAATCGATCCAACCAGTCAAGGGTAAGCTGTACCCAAGGTATTTCTCCGGGCTCCTCTACAGCAATTTCTGTTGTTCCTGAAGCAAAAATCGATGAAATCAGCAAGGCTGAAACAGGTTGTGAGTCGCGTCCGTTAATTACAGCTTTTCCACCACTAAAAGGCCCTTGAATGATAATCGGTGCATACCCATCACCCTTTGTCGATATAGCTTTAACGTTTAACTGTTGTAAAGCATCTAGTAGTGAATCCATGGGCCGCTGATGGCGAATGGAGTGATCGCCGGTAATAACAATCAGTTTTGGCGATAGGGCGGAAAGTGCAGTTAGAAACCGCAAAGCAATTCCGGAGTTTCCTACATCGATCACATTATCCGCACCATCAATACGGCCACCTAATCCCTGAATTTTTACAACACCGTCATTTTCTAAGACTTCAACACCGAGAGTTTTCCAAGCACGCAACATCCCTTCTGTATCTGAGGATTTTAGAAGATGACGAATAGTCGTTGTCCCTCGCCCCATCGCACCAAAAATGATTGCTCGGTGACTATGAGATTTTGAAGGAGGAACGGTTATGGAGCCTTCAATGCTGCTAGCTTTAATGATCATTTTTTTCATGACACACGCTCCTCGAGGACGATAAATGGCTTTGCATCAACAATAAGCTTATTCCTCACTTGAATAAGATGATCAATCATCCCATCTAGATGTTGCGCTATATTTTCCCTGTTGAAACGGATCATTTCGTCTAACAACTCATCATTTCCTTTTGCTATTCTCGTCATGGAATGAAACCCGGGTCCAGCAAGCTCTAAACTCATGGGATCCCTCTCCAAGGCAAAAGCATATAGTGAGGATGATAACACCCTGACCATGTGTGAAACTAGTCCTATTTTTTCATCATGACTCTTCACATCGAGGTAAACGACATCAGCCTGCAAACATTGGATCAATTGCTCAACAAGAGTCAGCGTTTTTGGGTGATTGTTTTCATGAGGAGTTATGACCCATCGACACCCTAGAAAAAGTCCCCCTGTTGAATGTTCTATGCCTGACTTTTCAGATCCTGCCATAGGATGTGTCCCCACAAATTCTATTGTTTCATTTGAGCATCTCTCAAATTGTTTGATAATACTCTGTTTGGTGCTAGCGATATCCATTACCGTTAAGTTTGAACAATGCTTTACAATCACGGGAGTTAACTTCAACACTTCTTCTGTAGGAATTGCTAATATCAATAGATCCATCGAAGGAATCTCATGACTCAAATCATCGACAAAAAAGACCTCTATATTGGAGTCTGCCTGTTTTAATGCTTTCTGGATTGAGCCCCCCATCATTCCTCGCCCAATAATTCCTATATGATTAAATGGCAAAGGACTATTGCAGACTGCCATCTGTTTGATCTTAGCCATACGCATTACCTTCTCATATAGTTCTTCGATATCGTGTTGTACAACCGGTTCTTTTGCATAGCGTTTCACATTGTTTAACACCTGCTTCTCACGATTTGGATCTACAAGATTGTGTCCTTCACCTTTCTTCACCTGTGCAAGCTTTGCAGCTAAGACAATACGACGGTCTAGTAAAGCGACCATCTCTCGATCCAAACGATCAATTTGCTCACGAATCCTGCTTAAACTATCCATTCTGAACTCCTATTCATATTGCTCATTGTACAGCCTCCAAACGGTCCATGTGCTGACGAAGTCGTTGTGGCTTGAGCTGTTGCTTTGCATCCGTTAGTGCTTCATCCGGATTACAGTGGACCTCTACAATCATCCCATCGAAAGGGTAAAGTTCTCCTTCCAACATGATATCGATCACATTATCCCGTGTACCTCCAATGTGTGAAGGGTCGAGGATCATAGGAACTTCGGTTTTAGCTTGCACACGCATTGCCATCAACATATCGGGAAGATTCCTGTATTCTCTGGGATTAGGTAGTAACCCTGGGCAGAACCCTCTATGGCAAAGCAACACTCTGTCTTTTGGCATGCCGCCACTAAGTAGGTGTTCACAAATTCCAACCCAATGCCGTTCATCATGCCATGCTTGATTTTTCGCCATAAGGTAGATATTCATTCCACTATTTGCAATCGCGCGCGCAATCCGCTGTTGCTCCAGGTGATTTTGGTTGCGCGCTCCCAACCATAAAACAGCTGTAGCATCTGTTCCATATTTTTTGAGTTCTCGTATAATTTTTTCTACATGTTCAGCATAAATCACTTCAGTTGCAGGTATCAAACCATGAGGGATTGTTTCTTCTAATAAAATATCAATCCCTTCATCGCCTAATCCCTCCCAACCGGGACTTGTTCGTGGCTTCCATAATGAAGCACGGATAATTTTCACGCCGTCCTCCTTGAGTGCTTTGACACACTCTCGAAGCTGTAATCTTGATTCCAAAGCGCATGGCCCCGCGATCAAAATCTTCCCTAAATTGTTTTTTAATTCTTCCATTTCTTACTCCCAAAAAAAAAGCCCCGTCGGTGTTAATTCCGACGGGGCTTTTGGTTTTTAACTCCAAATTTGCGATAGGTCAACCTATCTTCCGCCGGTGAGAGTGGAAGCACCAATAGTAGCTATTATAAAAGCCGTTAGTCAGATTGAAAATTCGCATTACCTTACTCCAAAAAAAAACCCCGCTTTTGGCGGGGTTTGAAAATTTTCTAATTGTTTTTTACGCAAGCGTTAGCAAACCCCGTACCTCATTCTGTCGAAGTAATAATACCAAAAGCGGGTGTTGTTCTCTGCTTGCATGTTTTTCATGGATATTCCTTGTAAACACTATTTTTAACAAATTAAAGACTTATTCTAAAAGAAAAATATAAAGATTTAATAAAGCCAATGTCGAAAAGCTTAATGACAAAAGGGACAAGAAAACGAAATGGTTGCTTAAAAAACCCTTCGTCTTATTGACCCTTTTCGTCGAACAGTCTTTCACTCAACTGTTAGAAAGCGTAAATGGCCTCTAAACGAATTTGGCTAAAGTTGTGCTTTCCACCGAAATAAATAGCCTGCTCAATAGCCCTTGACCATTCAACTCTAAAGTCAAAAGAGATATTGTCAGTAAAGGCATAGAGAGCTTCAAGCCTCCACCCTTTGAAATTGGTGTTCCCGGTATTATCTCCGGTGAAACTATAGTTTCTGCAATTACCATTACCTATACCAGAAACGTCATCATCAGGAACAGATCTCGCTTCAACCCATTGGTACTGTACGTTGACCGCCCAATCACCTTCGTAAACAACTTCACCTATGGAAAATCCGGCATACCAAGCGACATTAGCTTTTGGCTCACGTTTGTAAACAGCCTCACCGTCTTTATAATGACTTATGCTCTTACCGCTAGGTACATAAGCGTCGTGGTTCCAAAGCACCGCAGCAAAAGCTTTTGCGGGCATACAAATATATTCTGGATTAAAGTGATAGTATAAGGTGAACTGAGAGTTCCTGAACTGTGTACCGATAGCATCTTTCACGCGGCAATAGTTCTTCCCGTGTTTTCTCCAGTCGACAAAGCTATATTTTACTTCTACACCAGTGTTGCAAATTTCATAAACACCACCTTCAATCAGATAAGCATAGTGGTCAACACGTGCATCAACGATAAATCCGGCTG
>JAJFMC010000343.1 GCA_021772365.1 Chlamydiota bacterium | reverse complement strand
GAAATTCAGCCCTTCTATCCTGCCACAATCCTTGCCCAAATAGAAGCTTTGCTAAAGGATAAGCCTAATGACCCTGGTTGTCTAATAGAGATCATGGACCACCTGAAAGAACTATCGAATTTCCATACAACAGGCCAGCCTACAGAACAGTATCACGAGATCTCCCAATCAGCCCATACACAGTTTCTAAAAGCACTGTTTGATCAGCATCCAGTCAAAGTACGACAGTTTTTGAAAAACGAGAATTCCTATGAGTTTCTGAATGTTGCAGTGGCAAAAGCTGACCAGAAAACAGTTTTTAAAGACGACCTACCTTTGCACCTTTACCTTGCTAAAAACCCTAGGTCCAAGATTCGTGCAGTCTCCCTCATCTGTTACGAACACGGAGCAAATATCAACGAGCAATCACCCGATAAAAAAACCACTAGCCTACATCAAGCTGTGTTGTTGAAGGACTATACTTTAGTGAACGAGTTACTGAAAAAAGGAGCAGACCCACTAATTGACAGTAGCCTATCTCCAAAGCGAGCATTTGAATTGGCACTTTCCAAAGGAAATCTAGGTGCCTTTGATCTTTTCGATGGAGACCTAGAGGAATTGGAAATTTCCGAAGAAGACTTAGACCTGATCGAAGTATTTGTTGATCACAAAGTGGAGGTATCTTCAAGCTACCGTCATAGATTAGTTTTGTACCTACTAATCCTAGGTCTATCTGACGATAATTCCAAGCAGATAATAGAGGAATTTGTAAACTCTCCCGAACTTTATCACTTACCTTCGATAAATGTAGTTAGCGATATTCTAGAATCAGAGTACTGCCCTGAGTGGCTAAAAGAAAAGCTCGAAAGCCTATTTCCAGGTGAACCCCTTAAAATTTGTGAAGAAATAGGCAGTGATGTTTCTATAATTTCGAGATGGAAAGATCCAAACCATCCCGAATACACCATATCTAACATGTTCAGTATCCGTAAAATCCGCGACAACCTGAACGAGCTGCGCAAGCTTGGGTATCATCAGGTGGAGGCCATTGCAGAAGAAGTAAACCTAGCTGCAATGTTAGCCTCCCTGTACGAATTAGACGAATATGTGGCTGAACTAGGCAGCTCTCCAGAAAATGCGTTTCATGAAAACAATTATAAAGGGTGGTTAAAGGAAGTAATTCTCTACTCTTTAGCTAAAGCAGGTCATTTTAGAGCTCATTACAATAGCTTTTCTATTAAAGACCAACCTTTATATGCTAATAAAATCCAGTTCCATTTACTTCTCGACAAAATGATTGTCCCTAAAGTATCGCAACAGAATTATGATGGGCTTGAACAGAGTTTCACCTCAGTTGTACTCGCACATGCTATGGAAAGCTACGCCACGTCCCTCCTCGAAAACAATGAGGTAAAAAATCGTTTGACGAAAATCGCATCGGAGATTCGCGAGCCTTTAACACTCTATTTTTACAACAATCGATATAATTATCAGATACTAGATCAAAAGCTCTCAGCCCTTAAAGTTGGGGACTCGCTACTTGTACCATTGATCTCCCCAGTTCATGCAATGCTCTGTTATGTACAACGCGATTCCGATAACGAATGTTCTTTCACGCTCTATAATACAGGTAGGGGTGTTGTAAGAAATCATGCGCAATGGAAAAAAACGAATAAGTTTCAAACCTACATCACCATCAACAAAATCCCTTGGGAAAAATTAAATAACGAAAAGTTAGTGAGTGATTGCTGCGCTACTCAAAGTTACTCAAAACATGTGAGTTGCACCTATGACTTTTTGGAGAGTTTGGAAGAGATTGGTGGTATCAGAGAAAAGCCATCTATTCACGAAGCAGACTATGAGCAAAAGCAAAGCTCTGGAACTTGCTCTGCATTTTGTTACCTTGCCTATTTCCGACACCAGATGATGGAAATGCTAGATGACAAAGAGGCGGCGTTAGCCCAGTACAAGCAAGTGAAGTCTGGGATGCTGTACTCTTGGGGAAAAGGTAATCTCTCGAAAGTAGACGAAAATATCAAAAAACACTCCGAACTAAAATTAGACAAACTCGGTCAAGATATTGGGCTTGCGACATTGGTGGCTAATGATGAAGATTGCAAGAGCATAGCAGATGAGCTGGCTACAGCTCTTGAAGCAGCTGGAGAAAACAATCTTGGCGAAAGCCTAACTACAATTACTAACCTTCCAAAATTAAATCGCCACCATCTTCTTCGCCTCGCTTCCAAACGCTTGATTGAAGTTTGTGATGATGAAACCATGAAAGCCTACATTAGCGAGTCTAGATTCACCTACGCTGTGTCCCTTTGGAAGTCACGTAAAAAGACTGTTGAGAATATTCACAAGCGCTTTAATGAACTGTGGGAAAATAAAGATTATAGTAACTATGCGATTTTTGCTATTACAATTTTAACCTCCTCGGCTCACCCTCATTTAGCGCTAGAATATACTTTGGATCAACTCAATCCCGATACTGCAGCTGAAAGTGAAAAAGATGACATAGCAAGTACGTTAAAAGAGTTTCTGAATTTAACCAAGGCCAATGCAGGTGAGTCTGGTGTCAATGCTATTTTAAAGAACTACATGGATACTGAGCCAGGCCCTCTTACTACAAAAGCCATTGATGAATTTCAGCAAGAAAGTGATCAGCCTACGCTCTTTGGTATCATCGACTAAATTTTCTGTGCGGCCCCGTTCCACTTTGGATATTCTTGATGACTTTACCATTTAGGTTGTAGTTTTTTTCATCAAAAACTCATTTACCACAAAGAATCTCTGTTCTCTTGTGGTTTTTCCGGACTTTATGTTAAGCTATTCATTCTATTAATCACCCACGAGAAGTCAAATCACTATGGACAAACGCACCCTCCTATTTGTTGTTGCTCTGAGTCTTTCTCTTTTTTTAGTTAATACTTTCTTTGACTATCAGAGTCAGGAAAGTTCAAAACAGTGGAAAGAACAGCAAGTTGTCAAAAAGAAACAAAAAATCAAGCAGCTTGAAACCCTGATTCAACAGAGAGCCGTTTCGCCTAGTGACCTTCCCATTGCTAAGATTTATTCAGACACCTCTGAAAGAGACTTCTTGAATTCTGGAATTAGTTCTGAAGACTCTATTTTAACGATAGCTTGGGATAAACAACTCCCGGCAAAGGTGTACAGCGGTTCTAAAACTTACACGTTAGCTAACCAACCTCAAGGAAAGGGTTATCCGGTAATATATTATAGTGGTGAGCACACCCCTCTTAACATTGCCCAAATCCCAGATTGGGGACAGTTTGGTCTACAGTTACTGACACTTTCGCCAAAGAATGATGGAAAGCCTTATTCGATTACATTTGCAGAATATACGGATGGCCACTTCTCACTTCCTGCCGATGCGATTTACAATCTAAAGAAGGAAGTTGCTATTAATGGTGATCGACCTCTTGAACCTCCACATGAAGACTCAATTGTCTTATTTAAAACAGACAAAGGTTACCTTCCCGTTGCGATTTATCAAGAAGTAGATAAACGTCTCTACTATTTGAACGAATCATCGACAATAGCAACAGCTGTTGTCAAACCACCGAAACGAGTCGTCACAACAAATGGTGAACAGCCTGCAGAAACATACTATGTCCTTGAAAACGATTACCAACAGTTAGTTTTTTCCAGCTACGGTGGAGCCCTTGTAGAAATCAACCTCCCTTTTGAGACCGAGACAAATACAAAAAGTGTTGTAAAAGAGATTGGGTTTGACCGTGACATGGTCGAAAATCACCCTTACAACGCACACTTTCCTGCACACCCGTTCTTCACGCATTCTTCAACGCCAGGTGGCCCGTTTGTCGAGCATGATGAAGGAGAGCTTGGTGGTTACTACCCTCTCATTCGCAGGGATCTCATCGAAGTCGGCCAATACAAATCTGTCAAGATCGATCCAAAATTTTACACCTTAAATATCGTTTCGGAATACCCAGAGCTTGCAGAGCTAGTATTTGAAGTAAAGCATTTCGACAAAAGTTCTATAACCTTCGAGGCAACGCAGGAAAACCGACGCATCACTAAGACATACAGTCTTGACACTGAGATAGCGCCATACACAATCAACTTAACGATCAACGTTGAAGGTAATAGCAGAGGTTTATGGCTAACAAGCGGTATCCCTGAGGTCGAGCTCATTTCTAACAGTACATCCCCAGCTTTGAAATATCGCATTACACGTGGTGAAAAATCTGAAGTCAAGCTTATCGACCTTCCTACCGACACGTCAACAATAGCATCGATATCGCCAGATTGGGTATGCGATTCAAATGGTTTCTTTGGTTTGATTGTCGACCCCTTGACAACGATCGATCCGGGATACCGTGCACAGTATATTTCAGGGTCCCAGATTCCTACACGCCTCGTTGAAATTGGTCAGGATTACGACCGCTTTCCCGCAAAAGATTACCCGGGTTACCAACTAATGCTTCCTCTATGGTCTAAAGGAGGCACAATGGAGTTCCGCATTTTTGCAGGGCCATTTTCTACACCGATATTAAAAGCTGTAGATGCCGCGTATGCTGACGATGAAACGGGATATAATCCAGACTATATTGCCTGTCAAACTTTTCACGGTTGGTTCGCTTTTATTTCCGAGCCTTTCGCTAAATTTCTTTTTCTGTTGATGAATTTCTTCTATCAATTGACGGGCTCTTGGGCATTTTCTATTATCCTTCTTACTGTAGCTTTACGGTTGATGCTTTATCCGTTGAATGCTTGGTCTACACGCTCGATGCTCCGTACGCAGCAGATCATGCCAAAAATTCAAGCGATACAAGCGAAGTACAAAAACGACCCTAAAAAATCTCAGATGGAGATCCTCAATGTTTATAAGGAAGAAGGGGTAAACCCTCTTTCCGGGATGACAGGTGGATGCTTTCCATTATTGATACAGATGCCGTTTTTGATAGGGATGTTTGACCTATTGAAATCTTCGTTCCAACTTCGTGGTGCCACCTTCATTCCTGGTTGGATTGATGACTTGGCTGCACCTGATGTTTTATTTAGTTGGAGCACCCCTCTCCCTGTAATTGGAACGCAGTTCCATTTATTACCGGTAATATTGGGAGCAATCATGTTCATCCAGCCTAGGGTGATGTCACCACTTCCGAAAGATAAGAGTCAGTGGACAGAGCAGCAGAAGCAGCAGCGAATGATGGGAAATATGATGGCAATTATGTTCACGTGGTTATTCTACAATTTCCCATCAGGCCTTAACCTCTACTGGATGTCTTCGATGTCATTGGGGATGGTACAGCAATGGTGGAACAAGCGTCAGATGAAAACACCTGATCAGAAAGACGTTATTGTCGACGTGACACCGCCAAAAGGTAAACAGAAAAAGGCGAACAGATAATTACATTAAATCTTGTTCATTTAATAGCGTTTATACTACGTTTATTGTGTACAGATGTACAGAGAAACCTTAAATTATGAAAGCTTGGGATAATTTCTTAACATTACTTGAAATTGAGCTCGGGAAAGTCACCATAGCCAAATGGTTACGTCCCCTTATGGTTGTGAAGTTTGATGCATGCAACTTGTATCTCGAAGCAAAGGATTCCTTTCAAATACTTTGGTTCGAAGAGCATATACGTTCTAAAGCCAAAATGCGGCTTTTGAATAACAATAACAAGCTCATCAAAATCCATATCAAAGTCGCTGGCGAAAAGGAGCCCCCGGCTAATCAAGCCACCCTCAAGAAAAATGATTCTAATACCCGCTCTCCGTTTAGGATGAGTTTTAATACTATAGACCCCAATCATACTTTCGAAAATCTCGTTACAAACAACCATAATGAGATTCCGACTAAAGTGATTGCGGAGATTGTCGGTTATGATTTGGAATCACGTACTCTCAAGCCTCCTCCTGCCAATGGGCCCACGTTTAACCCACTCTATATATTTGGCGAGGCGGGAAGTGGAAAAAGTCACCTGTTGATGGCGGCAACACACATTCTTCGCCGCCATGGGAAGAATGTTATCTATTCACGGTCAGAAACCTTTACTGACCATGTTGTTTCTGCTATTCGTGCAGGAGAAATGAGTACCTTTCGCCAAGCCTATCGTAACGTAGACGCTCTCATCATTGATGACATTCACCAATTTTCTAGGAAAGGTGCGACACAAGAAGAATTTTTTCATACGTTTAACACATTACATCTGGCCCATAAACTCATTATCCTTAGCTCTAACTGCGCACCGTCAGGGTTGCAGCATATCGAGCCTAGACTTATTAGTCGTTTTGAGTGGGGAATTGCGCTAGACATTCAACATTATACAAAAGAGCACGTTCGTGAAATTCTCGACTTCAAAGCGAACTCCCTGAATTTTAAATTACGCAAAACGATTGCAGAGTTTCTCATCGAAACATTTCACAATACGGCATCGTCTATACAAGCACTTGAAGCACTAATCCTCCGCACTCATCTTAACAACAAATCGCCGCATTTCAGTCCTACATCACTGACCATACCCATGGTGAGGCACACTCTCAAGGACCTCATCACAGAAGAAGAGCAAAAAGCTTTAACACCGGAACGTATTATTAAAGCAGTGTCTGAGGATTATGGAATTACTACTGACGATATATTAGGTAAGTCTCAGAGCCGTGAGTGTGCTTTACCTCGACAAGTTGCGATGTACCTCTGTCGTGACCAGCTCAACCTTCCGTTTATGAAAATCGGTGATATCTTCAACCGCGACCATTCCACAGTAATGAGTAGCGTCAAACGCATCAAAGGTCTTGCTGAGACAGAAAACCACGAACTTGGTGCTATTTGTCGGAAACTTAAAAAGTCACTTAATGAAATCGTCAAATAACAGGGCATCAAATATTAAAGATTTTTTTAAAAACCTCTAATCTATATTTAGGATATCCTAACTTCTGCCAATTAGTGTGGATTAGGGACTGAACCCTGCATAAATAAAAGATAAAACAGCCTGCACTATGAACTTTAAAAATTATTTATCATGATAAGCAGGATCACCTACGGCGACAGGATAATAATCTGGGGGATAAAAACACTTGTATTGAATTTTCCTTTTGCCAAAAACCAATTCTTCAACTTGTTTGAGTATACAGTTACCCTATCATCAACAACGATGTCAGTTAAATTTCAATACAGTTGTTAAAGATTATGTAATATTAGCTTGAAATACTCCTGATTTCGGAATCTGTATGCTTGTCTTTTACACACCTTAAGCTTGTTATTGATGCCCTCTGCTTTTTTTCTTTTACTCTACGCCCCCAATTTCCCCCTTGAACCTGAATTAATACCTATAGTGATCTGACTTATAGGGGCCTTCCAGAGGAATTCCTAAGTATTCAGCCTGTTCCGGCGTCAACTTAGTGAGCTTAACACCTAAGCTATCGAGGTGTAAACGCGCTACCTTCTCATCAAGGATTTTTGGCAAGCGGTGCACACCAAGGGGATACTTATCAATATGCTGCCATAGTTCGACCTGTGCTAAGACCTGATTGGAAAAAGAATTTGACATTACAAACGAAGGGTGTCCTGTGGCACATCCAAGGTTAACTAAGCGACCTCTTGCAAGAACGATTAGGCTTTTCTCTTGCCCTTTCCAACAGAAACGATCGACTTGGGGTTTTACATTTCGCTCATAAACTTCATGATTATTTTCAAGCCAAGCGATATCGATCTCATGGTCAAAATGGCCAATATTACAAAGGATGGCTTGATCTTTCATCACTTGCATATGTTCTCCGCAAATGATCCCTTTGCAACCTGTAGCAGTAACAAAGATATCTCCTCGCGGTGCTGCTTCTTCCATTGTGACAACATCGAAACCATCGATGACAGCTTGATATGCACAGATGGGATCAACCTCAGTAACGAGAACACGAGCACCAAAACTTTTCAATGATTTTGAACACCCCTTTCCAACATCGCCATACCCTGCAACGACAATGACTTTACCAGCAATCATGATGTCAGTTGCCCGTTTGATACCGTCTACAAGAGATTCGTGACAACCATACTTGTTGTCGAATTTTGATTTAGTCACCGAATCATTAACGTTAATAGTTGGGGCTCCTAAAGTCCCATTTTCGAAGCGACGTTCTAAAGCCATAATTCCTGTGGTTGTTTCTTCGGAAATGCCACGAACGTTTTTCATCAGCTCCGGACGTTTATCGTGGAGGAAATTTGTGAGGTCTCCTCCATCATCGATCACCATATTTAAAGGTTCGTCACCAAACATAACCGTCTGCTCAATACACCAGTCATACTCCTGCTCTGTCATTCCCTTCCAAGCGAAAACGGGAATACCCCGCTGGGCAATGGCCGCTGCAGCATGATCCTGAGTGGAATAGATATTACATGAAGACCACCTTACTTGAGCTCCAAGCTCCATCAATGTTTCGATCAAAACAGCAGTTTGGATTGTCATATGTAAACAACCAGCTATCCTTGAACCAGTCAATGGTTTAGATTCGCCAAATTCTTTACGTAATGCCATAAGGCCGGGCATTTCTTTTTCCGCCATTTCAATTTCTTGACGCCCCCATTCAGCAAGCTCCTTAGCCTCAGCAGAGTCGATATCCAAATCTTTAACAATTCGATAATCTTTGGTTGCCATTTTCATTGTCACCTCAAAATTTTCATTACCATAAAAGTTTTACTTTGCCTGCCCCGTTGTTAATCTTCAAGGAAAAGAATGGCACTTCAGTAACAAAAACGCTTGGATATAAATCCTGTGGTTTGCTATATTTCTGCTTCGAGGTCAACGGAGTATAGCGCAGCTTGGTTAGCGCGGCTGCTTTGGGAGCAGTAGGTCGGGGGTTCGAATCCCTCTACTCCGATCCTTTTAAGACTCCTAGCGTATTCGTTAGGAGTTTTTTTTATCTCTTTGAGAGGAGCTCGTTACTTATTATGATGTTCGCCTGGCTATATTGGGATCCCAATCGGTATATTTTTGTCATTCCCGGAATTAATCACCCTATTACTTGGTACGGCATTTTATTTGTCTTGGGCTTTATGATCGGTTATTTCATCATGTTCAAGATGCTGAAAATCACTCTACGACATTCACAATATATTGCTGAGCGTGATATTCAAGATTGGTCTTTACTCCCCCCCCCTTTCATTGTTGGTCCTGACCCGGACATCCCTCAACAGAAAACAATACTTTCCTATTTTTCCGAAAAGGCTAAAGCTGCGATAAAAAAAATAGATGTTGGACAGAAGCCTTCGCGCGATGACCGCAATTTAATAATTGACGGAATCAATGAAGCAATGTCAGCCCCTAACAACTCCATCAACCGCGAAAATATAGACACCTGTTTTCCAAAAGCGATTTATTCACTGAAGGATCTGTCGATGTACTTAACAGATCGTTTAATGTGGTTTGTCATCCTAGGCACCCTTGTAGGAGCACGGTTGGGTCATGTTTTGTTTTACGACACGGCTCGCTATCAAAAAAATCCAATTGAAATTCTAAAGATCTGGGAAGGTGGACTAGCGAGTCACGGCGGAGCAGTAGGGATTATCATCTCTTTAGTTCTTTTTATGTTGTTCATCAGAAAACGATTCCCCGAAATACGGTTTCTCTGTTTGCTTGATAACTTAGTGGTTCCAGCATCTCTTGCTGCGGTTTTTATCAGGATCGGCAATTTTTTTAATCAAGAGATTATTGGCACAGAAACCGATGTCCCTTGGGCTGTGGTATTTGGACGTCCTTACGATGGTAGTGGGGTCTTCCCTAGGCATCCCGCACAGTTATATGAAGCGGGTTGGTATCTAATCACTTTTTTTGTTCTGAGTTATCTATGGATAAAAAAACGTGAAGTGCTGAAGACTGGATATCTAACCGGATTATTCTTTGTGCTGGTGTTTACCTCAAGATTTATTATTGAGTTTTTCAAAGTCTCTCAAGGTGGAATTGTCGATGACTCCTTTCTGCAAACAGGACAGGTGTTGAGCATTCCATTTATCCTAGTAGGCTTTTGGTTGATGTACCGCCCAAAGCTGTCGATGCGTTCGTAAAAAGATGATAATATGTTCGTTTCAGCTAGAGTATCTGTAAATTTTAACATCCTCGACAGTAATCAAAACCCCACATTTTGCAGCATCGATCATAGCCTCTACTTCTGGCAGAAACTCCTTAATTTTTGATTCACTGTCAACAATTTCTATGACGATGGGAAGATCTTCTGAAAGTCTCAGTATTTTACTTGTGTGGAGGTGTGATTTCGCTCCGAATCCCATTACCGCTTTGAATACTGTCGCACCGGAAAGTCCCATACTTCTTGCTTTCAATGTAATAGCTTCGTAAAGAAGCGTCCTTCCCGACCTATCACTTTCCCCTAAATAGATTTTTAATTTTTTACCTTGATCTTGATTTTTCATAGACCCTAATATCCTAAATTGCTTTTGCTACGATCATTCCAGCCCATGCCAAACATAAACCACCGATGACATGACTCAGTATATTCGTTAATGACATTAGCAGCTCACCACTGCGTAAAAGTGCCATTGACTCATAACTGAACGTAGAGAATGTAGTGAAACTACCCAAAACTCCAATAGTAATAAATATTTTAAAATCACTAGACATTACAACGCGTGATTCTGCAATTTCTAGTAAAAATCCAATTAGAAAGCAGCCTACTAAATTCACAACCAACGTCCCCCATGGGAACATCACGCCTAACCATTTGTAGACAACACCTTGAAGACAGTAGCGCGATGATGCGCCAATGACACCTCCCAAAGCCACCAGTAAATATTGCATAACTCTCACCCTAAATAAATTTCTTACATAGTTACCATATCCTATACATGCAATGCAATCCTTTCGAAAAATTCACAGCAAAAACGGCTTGTAATTTTCCAGTTGATAAATATTAAATTTTCAAGCATAATATTGACTAATATATTAACAATAAAATTGAAGAACTATCGTGCATGCTATCAACTATGCACTGTTCCGTGTTAAGGAGTTTTTTATACTATGGCAAAAATTATTTTCGAACATAACGACAATGAAGTCGATTTAGAAGATGGCTCTCCTATTGCAGAAGTTTGTGAAGAAGAAGGTGTTCCCTTTGCTTGCACAGAGGGTGTTTGTGGAACCTGTGTCATCGAAATTGTTGAAGGTGAGAATCTATTATCTGAGCCCACTCAAGAAGAAGAAGATTTTCTAGGTGAAGGATGTCGACAAGAAAGGCTCGCTTGCCAGTGTAAAATACAAAATGGAAACGTAAAAGTCAGATTTTAAAGTAGGAAAGGAGCATTATGAGTACTACAAAAGATCAAGAAAAGGTCATTCCACATAAACGCATTCACCGTGAGATGACTATCGAAGAGATCCTTACCGGATTCCCCAGTAAAGCCCAACGTCTTGCCCAAGAGCTAACGAATGCAGGGCTCCACTGTGTAGGCTGCCAGGCAGCGACATGGGAGACGCTGGAGGCAGGGATGAAAGGACATGGAATGAATGACGAGATGGTTGACGCTCTTGTGGAAAAGCTTAACCATATTTTGGAAGAACAAGAAGACCTGACAACCATTACGATCTCTCCTCGAGCTGCAAAAAAGTATTTGCAGATTCTCGAAGAGGAAGGGAAACAAGGTTGGGGTATGCGGTTTTACGAAAAAATGGCTGGTTGCAGCGGTTTTGAGTATGTTCTTGACTATTCTGAAAAAGCTGAACCTGAAGACGAAGTTTTCATATCTGAAGGTATTGAAATTCATATCCATCAAGCGATGGTCGAGCGCCTAATTGGTTCTTCTATTGATTATGTTGACGGTTTACAAGGTTCAGGCTTTAAGATTTCTAATCCTAACGTCCGTTCTTCATGCGGTTGTGGCACATCCCACGGGTATTAATGGTCATTTATCGCCTAATCCCCTGCAGGGTTTAGGCGGTAAGCTAACACATTAAACATACTTTTACCCGATAGTGATATCCTATGTTATCCTGACCATCCTGTAAAAAATATTGATTAATCACGCAGACTAAAAAATCGCCTCCTGCTGCAACTCATTGATACAATGTATTGTATAAACAAACAAGTTGAAGAATTGAGAATCGTGCCCGTGCCCGATTATTTTTTAGATTGAGCTAGTTTAATTAGCATTGAAACTATGCGAATTAATAGCTCTCGACCGCTAATGTATCGTTTTTCTTCAATTATATTTAGACACCGACAAACATCAAGAATACTTG
>JAJFMC010000342.1 GCA_021772365.1 Chlamydiota bacterium | reverse complement strand
CCGCCAATTCAATTCTGAAGTGCGACATTTACGGGTTTAGCACTGAGCTTATCAAAAACCTCTAAAGGTGTAGAAAATCCTAACACTTTTCTAGGTCTTTTGTTAAGTAGTATCTCAACGTTCATTAAATCAGCAGCTGTCATGTCATCAAAACGTTTAGATTTAGGAAAGTACTGCCGGACTAGACCATTAGTGTGTTCATTAAGCCCTCTTTCCCAGGAATGATAAGGTTTAGCAAAATAGAATCTTGTCTCAAGAGCCGCCGAAACCTGTTGATGATTAGCAAATTCTTTCCCGTTATCTGCTGTTAGAGTATGGACAAATTCTTTGATTGGACTGAGGCGAGAAAGTAAAGCATTTGTTACTTCTTGAGCTGTTTTTCCTGATG
Source organism: Chlamydiota bacterium (assembly GCA_021772365.1). Taxonomy (GTDB): domain Bacteria; phylum Chlamydiota; class Chlamydiia; order Chlamydiales; family Criblamydiaceae; genus JAJFMC01. The sequence continues at coordinate 3,508 of JAJFMC010000342.1, read as the reverse complement.
TTTTTACCAGCATGGTCAGTTTTGAAGCTCTGTCTACCATTGATACAATAGTGCCACTTTGCCCTGTTCCAATAATGGTATCGAGCTCCCAATCACCAAGCCTGGTTTTTTCTTCAACAATTGCTGGGCGCTCATCGATGTCTACACGGTCAGGAATGCACCCTCTTCTTGCTCTTCCTTTGCTGCGCTTATTATATTTCTTTCCTGAGTGACGAAGCTCCTTATACAACATTCCTCCTTTACGTTTGTCTGTCCAAACATATTGATAAATCGTTTCATGACTAACAGCAGTCATATCTATTTTCCCCTTCATCCAGCCTGATATTTGCACAGGGCTCCACTGTAATCTTAGCTTTTCTTTTATGATAGATATTGTAGTGTTAGTCATTTTTCGTTTCTGGCTGCTGACAATCTGTCGTCGCTCTAAAGCTTTCTCATTAGCCTGCTTAAAGCGATATCCTCGTTTGCCTGTATTTCGTTTTTTCTCCCTATAAATTGTTGAACGGTGGACTCCAAGTTCATCGGCTATTACCGAAACTGAATCACCTCTTTTCTTTAAGGTGTAGAACTGGCATCTTTGGTCTCTGGTCAGATGATGGTATCCTTTAGACATAATTCCTCCATAGTGAGTTTGTAGTGAAAATTACTATAGAGGTTTTAGCCATCTCTGGCCATTTTTGCTTTAGGCTATTTGTCGCACTTCACGGTTGAAAGGGCGCTCAAAAAACTACAAGAGTCTTTGTAAAAAAAATGGCTTTGTTTTGGAAAAAAGAAAAAATTGCACTTTTGGGGTGTAGGGTTTTACAATCTTTGCTATTGTTATGAATTGAAAACTAAAAGGGGTTCAAAAAATGCAGAAAATTGATGATTACTTAAAAATTAAAAATGCGGCTGCTTTCCTAGGAGTTTCCGCAAGTACCCTACGGAATTGGGAAAAACAGAAAAAGCTTAAAGCGTATCGTAATCCAGTTAACCGGTATCGCCTATACCTCAGAAAAGATCTTGAAGACCTACTTTGCCAAATTAGCACCTCCATAAGCACTTTTAAAAATGAGGATCAGGATTAGCAATGGAATGGGACTTAGACGAACTTTTAAACAGATTACAAACAAGAGATGAATGCGACCGTATTGAAGTTAAAGAAGCTTACAACACCTTGGGAAAAAGTGCCCTTGAAACCATATCTTCTTTTTCCAACGAGCCTGATCTAGGCGGAGGATATCTCGTAATGGGATTGAAGAGAAATGAAGACTCCTCCTCAGAAGACCGTTATATCATTCAAGGGGTGAATAACCCTGATAAAGTTCAACAAGAGCTGGCAGGAGTCTGCAGAAATGATTTTAGCACCCGAATCTCTCCAAAAATAAATATAGATGTTCGAAGTAGTCGCACCATAATCTGGGCATTTATTCCAGAGACTTTTTCTCGTGAAAAGCCAGTCTTTATCAAAAAATATGGAATTGAAAAAGGGACGTACCGACGGATTGGATCAGGCGATTTTTTATGTACTGAAGAAGATCTTGACTTGCTTTATCAATTAAGGCGTCAGTGTCGGTATGAATCAGAAGTTTTGCCTCATACTGTTTATGAGGATATCTCCCTAGATGCAATAAAAGAGTACCGTCGATTACGTTCTTTGATTGATCCAAATGCATCGGAACTGAAGCTCAATGATGAGCAAATCTTACTTTCTTTAGGAGTTTGTATAAAAAGTAAAAATGGAGAAATTACCCCAACAGTTGCTGGACTCTTGCTCTTTGGCACGAAGGAAGCTTTAAAACGGGTAATGCCGGCTTGTAGAGTCGATTATATCCTTGTCGAGGGAACAAAGTGGGTCTCCAATGCCTCCGAACGATACAAGTTAGCCATTGAGTACTGGGAACCACTAATCACTTTGATGCCTCGTCTGCACTCAGAGATCATGGGCAACCTCCCTATGAAATTTGAATTAAAGCCAGGAGAGCTCCAACGAAGCGACACTCCGCTTATTCCTAGTGAAGTGGTTCGCGAAGCGATTGCAAATTTACTCATGCACAGAGACTATCGTATGCCTCAGCCGACCCAAGTCATCCGTTACTCTAATAGGATTGAATTCAAAAATGCCGGTTACTCTTTGAAGCCACTTGAGGAGTTGCTCGTAGATTCAGGCTCTGTTCAAAGAAATCAAACGATCGCCAAAATTTTTCACGACCTGAAGTTTGCAGAGACCAAGGGAACTGGAATTTGCGCAATGCGAGATAAGTTGAAAGAAGTAGGGTTTACCACTCCTCCAATTATTGAAACTGATAGAAATAAAAATAAATTTGAATTAATTTTCTTTCCTCATCATTTACTTGATGAAAGCACATTAAACTGGCTCTCATATTTCAAAGAATTTAATCTAAATGATTCAGAGAGAAGAGCCCTAGCTTTTGCGAGAAATATAGGAGCGATTTCAAATGTAGATTACCGACAGTTAAATGGGGTTGATACTTTAAACGCTAGTCGTGGGCTCTCTCGTCTCAAGGAGTTGGGTATTCTTTTGATGAAGGGGAGTGGTAGCGGGACGTTTTATATCCTCTCTGAGGAGTTACCCCCTCATATTAACCCCTTACCTAACGAGGTAACCCCTCAGATTAGCCCCAAACCTGAGGGGTTAACCCCTCAGATTAGCTCCGAACCTGAGGGGTTGAGTCATTCATTACCGCCTCTGTGTAAAGGGCTTGCTGCAATACCAGGAGATTTCCCAAAATTACCTGAAGATCTTAAGGTAGAACTAGCATCATTAAGAAAAAAAGTAAAAAGAGATCATTTTAAATATTTAATTAAGAGACTGTGTAGCTTAGCTCCCCTTCAGTTATCTCAGTTATCAATGATATTTGACCGAGAGCCTCGCTATATAAGAGATGATTATCTTACAGAAATGATAAAATCAAAAGATCTAACTTATCTCTACCCAGAGACGCCAGCTCATCCCAAACAAGCATACAAAACCTCTGAAGAGGGCTCTGAATGAAAGCGATTCTCCTTGCTAGGGTCTCCTCCCGTGAGCAACAAGAGGGAATGAGTATACCGGCTCAAGAGCGCCGTCTTCGCGAGTATGCGGAGCGAAAGAGTCTGGTTGTTGATCAGGTCTTTGCCATTACAGAATCATCGACAAGGGGCGCCCGAAAGGAATTTGAGAAGATCATTCAAGCCGTCCGGAAAACAAAGGAACCTGTTGCCCTAATTGCCGACACGGTCGATCGAATACAGCGGAGCTTCAAAGAGTCGTTCGTATTGGATGATCTGCGTAAGAGCGGGAAGGTAGAGATCCATTTTGTTCGCGAAGGACTGGTTCTCAACTCGAAGGCGAACAGTGTTGATATTATGCGCTGGGACATGGGAGTTATGTTCGCTAAGAACTACGTCCTACAGATGAGTGACAACATACTCCGGGCTAAAGAGCAGGCAGCGAAGAGTGGAATCTGGATGGGTCGAGCGCCTGTTGGCTATCTTAATACGATAGACCAAGCGGGGAAGAAAACAA
>JAJFMC010000341.1 GCA_021772365.1 Chlamydiota bacterium | reverse complement strand
CTGAGTTTTCAATTGTTGTCTCTGTAAATCCGTAAGAAATGATTTGATAAGCAAGAATATAACGAATGACGTGAAATTGAAAAAGAAAATTTTTAACAGTTAGTGTACACCATGTGATTGTCGGGCACGGGCACGCACTCGGGCACGGGCACGACCAATTCTTCATTCACGATCGGTATATACTGCTCGTACTTGAATGTGAGACAGTAATTCCCGGTGAAATTTTAAATTGCTGTTTACAAGTATTTTAAGAGTGTTATAAAAATTAGTTTTCGTAACCTATCAAATAGGTTTTGAATGATGACTCTACAGCAAACAGAGAAAAACGCGGAGAAACGGAGACGCGAAGGCGCGGGGATTGACCAAGATCTTACAGAAAATAAAATATCCTCTTGCATTACTGATGCTGCCATAGAAGTTCATACAGTATTGGGTGGACCAGGATTATTAGAGAGCATTTATGAAAATGCTCTAGCTAAAGAGTTGAAACGTAGAAATATTCCTTTTCAACGTCAACTGGCAGTCCCTGTCATTTATAAGGGAGAAACATTGGTCGACAATACTATAAACGTAGAGATAAAAGCTACCGAATACCTTCTTAGAGCCTTTAACGATGTCTCTATTTTCCGTAGGAAAATAGAGACATCGTTAAAGGCTCTCGTTAAGAAACATTTGATTCCAACCCTCAGGACATGCTAGAATAGTTCCTAGTGTAAAAATTACAGTAAAATTTAAATTGTATGGTCGACAAAACACAGAATTTTTTAAATTCCATTGCTCAAACGATATTCGATAAAAATGGCGCCAATATCATTGCTCTCGACTTGAGAGGGGTTACCGATTTTGCGGACTTCATAATCATTGCCGAGGGAAATGTTGATCGCCATGTAAAAGCGGTAGCTAGGAATGTGATTGAAGTAGCAGAAAGCCTAGGTGAAAAACCTTATATAGTCGAAGGGGAAAAAAATGGGGACTGGATTGTCATCGATTTTGCTGGCATCATCATTCATTTATTTACCCCGGACGTCAGGCAACGCTATACTTTAGAAGAGCTTTGGTCGGAAGGCAAAATTGTCGACCTAGAAATTATTACACCCAAATAAGCTGAAGATTTGTTTGGGTGTATACCAACGAAAAGGTCTGAAGATGAGTAAGAGAAGAGTTGTAGTGACAGGACTAGGAATTGTTTCGCCTCTTGGACATGATGTAGAGGAGTATTATCAGTCTTTACTCTCAGGAAAAAGCGGTATTTCCAAGATTACAGGGTTTGATGTTAGCGACTATTCCACGCAAATTGCCGGTGAAATTAAAGAGTTTGATGCAACGGGATACCTAGACAAAAAACAAGCGCGCCGAGTCGATAAGTTCATTGCCTATTCCGTTGTGGCCGGGAAAAAAGCCCTCGAACATGCTGGTTTTGACGAGCAAACAATGGCATCCATGGATCCATCAAAATCTGGAGTGATCATTGGATCCGGTATGGGAGGTATGCAGAAATTCGTAGATAATGTCCAGGCGTTGAATAATCGTGGACATACAAAAGTCTCCCCATTTTTCATTCCGTTTGTGATTACTAACATGGGCGGTGCTATGTTGGCCATGGATATTGGTTTTATGGGGCCGAACTATTCTATATCTACAGCCTGTGCGACAGGGAACAATTCAATCATAGCTGCTGCAAATCATATTGCAAAAGGCGAGGCCGATGTGATGCTAGCAGGTGGAGCTGAAGCTCCGGTTATTCCAATAGGCGTTGCAGGTTTTATTGCATGTCGAGCCCTATCGAAACGTAATGATGAACCTGAACGAGCATCACGGCCATGGGATACCGGCCGAGACGGATTCGTCATTGGCGAAGGTGCCGGCGTCTTGCTGTTAGAAAGCCTCGAGCATGCTCTCGCTCGTGGAGCCCCTATTTTAGCGGAATATCTGGGTGGAGGTGTCTCTTGCGATGCACACCACATGACAGAACCACGTGCTGATGGGGAAGGTGTTGCGCAATGTATTCGCAACGCTCTTAATGATGCCGGTGTTAATGCTGAAAGTGTTAACTATGTCAATGCTCACGCAACGTCAACACCTGTCGGTGATATGGCTGAAGTCAATGCTGTTAAAAAAATTCTCACAAATCCGGGTCATGTGGTCATGAATGCTACTAAGTCGATGATCGGTCACGGGTTAGGGGCTGCAGGTGGACAAGAGGCAGTTGTCTGTGTTAAAGCTATCCAAGAGGGAGTTGTTCACCCAACACTAAACCTGGAAAATCCTGAGGAAGGACTCGATTTTGTCGTTCCCAAAGAAGCTATGGAGTTAGATGTAAATGTAGCTATATCAAACTCTTTTGGATTTGGTGGGCATAACGCGACCTTGGTATTCAAGAAGTTCGAAAAATAACTCTTTGAACAAGAACTCATGAAAGTTCTTGGTTTGAATAGATAGATTTGTTATGTAAAAATTTAGGTTGGGTAATGATCAGACTATGTTGATAACAGCATTTCATATTTTTATATTCTTAGCACCATTTATCGCCGTATGGTCAATTCATACTACTAGAGACAAGAAGCTTCAGAAAGAAGAATTAAGGTATTATTTACTCCTCTTCTTTCTACTAATTTGTGTTGGTGTTCAGGGGGTTGTCACTGGGACGGTGCAGATTTTTGGAGCTGAAGGGCATTGTACATATAGTGGTAGGCCATGGAGTCCTTTCGTTTGGGAATTAGGGATGATGAACATCTCCTATGGTGTGCTTGGGTTGCTATGTTATTGGTTACGTGGTTCATTCTGGGCTGCTACTGGAATAGGTTATTCTGTTTTCCTGATACTAGCTTTTTTTGGGCACATATACGAAGTCATAATAGAACAAAACTATCATCTAGGGAGCGTAGGTCCTCAGGTGTGGATAGACCTTTTCATAGCAATAGTATTAATGGTATTAATTTGTAGAAGTAAACAATGAGTAGTATTAAGTCAGAGAGAATGAAAGAAGTAGCATATGGGATTGTTCCCTTATCCAAAAAGGGCGGCGTGTGGAACGTGTTATTGGTGAAGCACCACTCCGGTGATCATTGGGGCTTCCCCAAAGGGCATCCCGTAGAGGGAGAATCTCCTAAAGAAACAGCAGTCAGAGAATTACATGAAGAAACTGGACTAAAGTTAGAGCGATTTCTTATTGATGATGAAATTACTGAAAAATACCAGTTTGTTCGAAAGGGTGTAACTGTGTCTAAATCAGTCACCTATTTCATTGCAGAAGTGTCAGGAGATATCTTCCTACAGTTTGAAGAACTTTGTGGTGGAAAGTGGGTGCCATTATTTGAGGCCGAGTCGCATATCACCTATCCTGAATCCAGAAACGTTTGCCAGAGAGTTCTCGCCATCTTCGATAAATTTCACTAAGCCTATTCAATAACCCTTAATTGTGTTAAAAAAAGTTTTATGCCTAATGAGTGGGTATAACAGCTGCAGGTTTAGTGGATGACGATTAATTTGCAAGAGGCTAAGCATCGATGTGATAAGATGCTCAATCATGAAGACACGCGCTTAGGAAGAACCTACGCTGTCGTCATGACGACTCTTGTAATGATTATAAGCATAACTTTTGTCGTAGAAACGTACCCTATTCCAGAACCTCTCTCCGACGCTCTTGTTTTATTGGATAAACTTGTAACCGTTTGCTTTTTAGTTGATTACATGATGCGTTGGTGGGTCAAAGACTTTTCTATTCGCTATTTGTTTACTCCGATGGCTATTATTGACTTTCTCTCAATTCTACCGTTGTTTTTACCGAGCAGTAACTGGCAGTTCGTGCGTGTGATTAGGATTTTTAGGATCTTACGATTACTCAGGTTTTTCAGTAAAGATGGATTGATCAATGTACGTTATACTGAGTTTCACTTGAGGGTCACGCGGATCTTATTTACTGTTTTTTGTTTGATTTTCATTGCCTCCGGAACGATTTACGTTGTTGAGCACGATCATTCTCCTGGAACGTTCGCTACATTTTTTGACGCATTTTACTTTTCTGTCGTCACTTTAACGACAGTAGGTTATGGAGATATTGTACCTGCATCTACTCATGGACGAGTATTTACCATTTTGATCATCATTAGTGGAGTATTGCTCATCCCCTGGCAGTTTATGACCTTAGCGCGTTTCTTAGTGGGGCATTACCACAAACATTCAATTGTGTGTCCTAAGTGTGAATTGTCCTTTCACGAGATCGATGCTAATTATTGTAAGTTATGTGGTCGGCGCCTGGTGGAAGAACAGGAAGACGATACTTAAAAGGAAGGTTTTATGGAATTAGAACAAAAACAACGCGTTTACATCTGCAGGCACGGAGAGACTGAATGGAGTCGGTCCGGACAACATACAAGCACAACAGATTTACCGCTGACGGCGAAGGGCGAAAAGCAAGTAGAAGCACTTGCAAAGCGACTTGAGGGTATTGAGTTCACACAAGTGTTTTGCAGCCCACTGCTCAGAGCTAGGCAGACATGTGAGATAGCTGGGCTGATGGATCAAGCAGAAATCGATGACGACCTTTTTGAATGGAGATACGGTGACTACGAGGGAATCAAAACGGTGGATATCCGGAAGACTGCTCCCGACTGGTCAGTATTTACCCATGGTTGTCCAAATGGTGAGTCTGTAGACGATGTCAAAAATCGTGCTGACAGCATGGTTAAGAAAATACGAGAGGTCGATGGTGATGTAGCCATTTTCTCCAGTGGTCATTTTTCTAGGGTTCTCACAGCCAGGTGGCTGGGGTTGCCTGTGTTGGCAGGGAGACATTTTATTTTAAATACGGGAACTCTTTCGGTGCTGACATATGAAAGAGAAGCCCCGGCAATTAAGATGTGGAATGCTTAAAAAATGTGGATCGATCCCCTTAAGGAGTTTTTAGGACAGCCAATAGACGGATCGTCCTTATCCCTATTCAGAGCTCTTTTCGGTATTCTCATTTGCGGATTTGTATTTAACAAGAGAAATTTGACGATCTACTATCACTCATCCTTTGATTTTTACTTCAAATATCCTTGTTTCGAGTGGGTGAAAAGTCCCGGTTTATTGGGGATGCGTATTATTGTATACACGCTCATTGTCTCATTAGCTTGTTTTGCACTGGGACTTTTCTACCATGTGAGCTTATTCATTGCATTGATCCTATACACTTATATTTTTTTACTCGATAAGGCCCTATTCAATAATCACTATTATTTAATTATCCTATTCCTTTTCTTATTCAACTTTGTCGATGCGACACAGGTTTTTGCTGTGGACAATCTGCTATTCGGAAGTGAACATCAATCGGGAGAGATACCTTACTGGAATGTGCTAATATTTCAGCTTCAATTGCTGATTGTATATACATATGGGGGACTTAACAAAATCACTTACGACTGGTTGATGCGTGGGGAGCCCATGACAAGCTTGTTTTATGTCTTTACCCCGAAAACAGAGTGGGATTGGAAAATATCTCGGTATTGTTTCACAGAGACTATTGCGGCGAAGGTGAGCTTATTTTTTAAGAGAAAGTATTCTGGGCTTCTCTTTTCATGGATTGGGATGGTATTTGACCTACTGATCATCTGGTTCATGCTGATACCTTCAACTCTTCCCTACGTGCTGCCACTATTTATTTTCTTTCATCTATTTAATTTATGGTATTTTATGATAGGGGTTTTTCCTTATATGAACCTTTGTGCTGTCGTTTTGTTCTTAAGCCCCGAATTTTCAAGAAGAATAATTCAAATGTTACAGGGGGGAATATGAGTAATTGGGAACTATGGTTCTTTCTCACGTTTTTAACGATTCAAATCGTTTATCCTCTCTTTCGCTATGCAAAATTTTTGTGGAGACCAAATCAGTCAAGAATTTACGGAGATTATTTTGGGTTTTTCACTTGGACCATGAAGCTCAAAGCAACAGCGGGGTTTGTCGATATCAATGTATTCGATAGAGATACCGGTGAGACAATCTTGCGAAGTACTCCAGAAAAAACTCTTCCGAAAAAACAGTATCAAATCCTCTTTAGTTACCCAACTCTCGCCATCCAGTACGCTAAATACATAGAAGAGAAATTCAAGCTCCAAGAAAAAAATTATGGGTTAAACATTCACATCATTATGGATTGTAATAACAGAGGTCCAGAAAAAATGATAGACGACACTGTCGACTTCACGAAAGAGAAAATCAAGTACTTTGGTACCTATCACTGGTATCTGGGGGATTAACCTACACCATACTGATCGTGAATGAAGAATTGGTCGTGCCCATGCCCGACAATCACATGGTGTACACTAACTGTTAAAAATTTTCTTTTTCAAAGCTAAGTGATCAAGAAACACAAAAAATTTTAGGTTCTATCGAATGGCAAAGCGTTCTGCCACAGAATGCGCAAGTATTCTTGATGTTTGTCGGTGTCTAAATATAACTCAAGAAAAACGATACATTAGCGGTCGAGAGCTATTAATTCGCATAGTTTCAATGCTAATTAAACTAGCTCAATCTAAAAAATAATCGGGCACGATTCCCAATTCTTCAACTTGTTTGGGTATAGTAATTTATACTGCTTGGTGGTCTGACGTTTTGGCAGCGTAGGTGTCAGCGTATCTGTTCACGCAATGACGTAAATTTAAGCCCTTTCACTGCTTCCGAAGCTCAATTTGTCTACCGATTTATCTCGGGTTACCCCCCAATGCCATTGAATTAAAATAATCATTGATCATTCAAGATTCTGCATCACAGGATAGGTCGCGCTAAAACGAGGCATCGTTTTTATGCTTTGGTAAAAGTATGAATTTGACAACCGGTTTATATTCTCCCTATAACGTCTGTCGAATAGTAAAAAAGTAATGCCTTACTTTACTCCACAGCACTGCGCGCGACCTATTCGGTTTTGGTGAGTTTTTTTCTGAAAAACCTTAATTATTTTAATTCAATTTGAGGTTGTTCCCATATAACCAGGGGTACTGGGCTACATGCCTTGCCTACTTCGTAGGCATTTTTAGAAATCCTATTCAACGAAAAGTTATGGGTAAAAGTATGGACGCAGAGAGAAACAGATATTTTGTGTCCACGCCCATTAAACAAAAGGGCTATAAAGCATCATTCCCTCAGAGAAGATGTTGAGCCTACCTTGTCTTTCCTGTTTTTGGATTTGAGAATTCCTTTGATAATACCTGCAACATTCCTTGGTGTAAGACCTTCAATTTTTACAGTTTTATCGCCAACTACAGCGGTGTTTTCAAATTTTCGAGAAAGATCTTTCAGGTTAAGTTTTAAGTCTTCAATAGATAAATTACTTTTATCAGACAATGTTATTAACACTTCGCCAAAACGACTGTTCTTTGAACGATCAACACTGACCTTTGTAGCATCCTTTTGCAAGAGTGTATCGAAAAATGATTGGATATTACTAATATCAATCGTCGAATCATTGTTACTTTTCTTAAGTTTGACTGGTTGTGCTTGTTTTCTTTTTCCTGTCAAAGCGTCAAAGTTTGAACGTAATGTTTTTCCGTATGGGATACTCCCAATACCATGAGTTTTGTATATTTCTATGGCCTTATCGAGACATTTTTTATCTAGAGGGTCATAACCGATCAATAAAAGATCCCCTTTTTCTTCTAATATATCAACTCTCTCTATTCTTTTACTTTCAAGTAAGGGGAGATCGACTTTTACTTTTTTACTACGTAGATCGAGGAAGAATTGTTCTTCAGCATGTTTGGATATGGAAGGTGGATGTGAGTTGCCATTTCCAAAATGTTGAATGAGTTCAAGGTGATATTGGTTTTCTCCATTGATATTGATGATTTTTGAATCATTATCCGACCCTTTTCCTTTACGTAGTTTCAACTCAATTGTTGAAAGGGATTTTCCGTTTTCATCACGAATGGATACGATATGGCTGTCCTCTTGTAAGCATTTGTTAGTATACCCTCCCACACAGTGGTCTAGATTTTTACCTTCTTTTGTTAGCCCTTGCGAATTGGTTAGGGGGGTAACGGTAACAGTGTCTCCTTCATACTCATAGCTTAGAGGAGAGGTAAATAATGGCTC
>JAJFMC010000035.1 GCA_021772365.1 Chlamydiota bacterium | reverse complement strand
TATATGCTGCTGCGTCTTCTAATTGTCCATTTACATTAATCAATGGCGCACGTTTCGTCCCATCAAATTGTCCTAGAGGTAAGACAGGGCTCCCATCTACGAGGGCTTGCGCGACATCCGTCAGAGTCAGGTCGGTAGATTTTAAAATATTAGGATCCATCTGCACACGTACAGCATACGGAGCACCATAAACAATGACTTGTGAGACACCATTGATCATCGAGATTCTCTGCCCCACCCAGGTATTTGCATAATCATAGAGTTTGGATCGTGGCATCGTTTTCGATGAAAAGGAGATAAAAATGATCGGTGTGTCTGAAGGATTGACCGTCCGGTAAGTCGGCTGATTCGGTAGGTTTGACGGCAAATTCGACTGTGCACGTGAGATCGCAGCCTGAACGTCCGTCGAAGCACCATCGATCTTTCGAGAAAGATCAAACATTAAAACAATCGTGGTACTGCCAATCGTATTTTGAGAAACGATATTTTTCAGTCCTTCGATCTGCATGAACTGCTGCTCTAGAGGTAAGGCAACGTTGTTTGCCATCAGCTCAGCAGTAGCTCCTGGGTAGTTAACTGTCACGGTAATTGTCGGGTAATCCACATCAGGCATATCGCTGACGGGTAAGCGGGTATACGAAAGCCACCCAAGAACGATGACAGTAACCATCACTAGGGTGGTCATAATCGGTTTACGTATGAATGGTCCTGATAGATTCATCTTTTACGCCGCTTTTTTCTGCTTAATTTCGCCATCTTCACTGTTACTATCTCTTTGCTTCACCTGCACTTTTATTCCGGGTTGTAAATTGATTTGCCCATTTGTAACAACCTTATCACCAGGCTTAACTCCCCCTTTCACCAGGAAATAGTCATCAAACAGTTCGATAGTCACAACACCTTGTACTTTAACAGTATTGTCATCTTGTAAAACAAAGATATACTCTCCCTTCTGTCCCACCTGTATAGCAGCGTGTGGAACGAGAGTCCCGTCTTTTACTGTTTTTACAATGAGCTGTACCTTGCCGAATTCCCCAGGCCACAGTGAGTAATCTTTATTCTCAATCATCCCTTTAAGAAGAATCGTACCGGTACTAAGGTCTAAATTATTATCGATGAAGTAAACAGAGCCCTCTTTAGTCATTTGGTTACCGTCAGTATCTAGCATATGATAGAGAAACTTTGTCTTATCGCCTTCATGTTGCTGCTGAAGTTTGAGAAAGTCTTTTTGTGAAATACTAAAATCGACAAGTATAGGATCCATCTGCCTGATAGATGTGAGAGCATATTGTGAATTTGCGGTTACCAGATTTCCCGGATCGAGGACGTTGTAACTAATTTTCCCGTTTACAGGAGAACGGATATAAGCATATTCCAATTGAATTCTTGCCTCTTCGATCTGAGCTTTGTCAACGTCTACTTTTGCTTCCATCAGTTCTACATTCGTGATCAATTCGTCATACTGCAACTGAGAAATGTAATCTTGCTCGGCCAGGTCTTTATATCGAAGAGCTTTGTCCTCAGCAAGTCGAAGGCTTGCAAGATCCTCACGAAGCTGTGCTTCAGCCTTATCTAAAGAAGCCTTGAAAGGAGCGGGGTCGATTGTGTAGATAAGCTGACCCACTTTTACATCTTGCCCCTCGGCAACGTGCGCCTCCTGCAAAATGCCCGTTACTTGGGAGCGTATATCAATCGTATACCAAGCACCGACATTACCTACTGCATCGATATAAATGGGCACATCTTTCTGAATTACTTTTTCCACTTCTACAGAAGGAGCAGGTTTTTCTTTCTTTGCCTGATCGCTTGAGCATCCTATAAAAGCGATTGCAATCAACAGGCTTATAATTAGTCTACCCATACTATCTCCTTACAAATCCACAGCTATGACCATTTTCAATAGCACCAATGGTTCCTGTTTTATAGGCAATATTTGCTAGTGACGTCAGCCATAATGTTCTGGCGTCGATTTTCTGTGCACGAGCATCCGCGAGGGTTTTCTGAGCTGTAAGTAAATCGAGAATCGTTCCTGTTCCATGCCTGTAATTAGCATTAGCCACTTCGTAATTCTGTTCGCTAGAGTCTAGAAAATCTTCACTAAATGCGTAGTTCGATACAGCAGTTTGGTAGTCGTAATAGGTTTCCAAGACCTCTAACAGCACATCGTACTCTTTACTCTGAAAGGCAGCACAAGCAGCCTGTACCTCAGCGCGCGCCTGCTTGATGCGGTTGCGGAAATAGAACCCTGAAAAGATCGGTACTTCGAGCTTCACAGCCGCATTATAGACATAACTATTGAGGGTTTTATTATTCAAATAGTAGTCATCCTCAATATCCCCACCGGCAACAAGGTTAGGCTTCCCTTCAGACTGTGCGAGTCTCAAGTTAGCCTCTTTTTCAAGCAACTGAGCCTGTAACGAACTTAGATCAGGACGATACTCTTTTGCCGCATCCATCAACTCTTCAATGCCAACATTCAACTTCGCTAGTTCAAGATTCTCGGGAAGAATTTCTATACTCAGCTCCGTATTTGCCGGCAGTCCAAGCTCCCGTGCGAGTTTTCCCATTGTTGTTTGAACAGCGCTATAGTCCTTCTCAACCTTGAGTCTCACACCTGAGAAATTGGCTTGAGCCTGTAATACGTCAGCAATCGTTTTTACACCCGCCTGAAACATTTTTTCCGCCGCATCGAGAGTCGTTCTTGCGTCTTCAAGGTCGCTCTGACTTGCAACTAGGCTAGCTACGGCGTCCAAGTGGGAGTAGTAAGCGTAGAGGACATTAAACACGACAGTTTGCACTTCCCAATTATGCGACCAATTAGCAGCGTACAGAGCCTGGCGTGCAGATTCGATAGACGCACAACGCCCCCCGAAATCAAAAAGTAGATATTTTAGAGTAAGGGCTGAAACGAGGAAGTCGAAGTTTTGCGCACAACCCCGTCCTGAATTCATACCAAGAACCGCACCACCAGCTGTAGATTTCGAACTGCTGATACTCGTTGCAGCACCGATCTTTTGTTGGGACGACACGAGCGTTTGATCTAACACAAGTTCGGGATAGAGAATGCTCTCGGTAGCTTCAAGGTTGAAAGCAGCAGCTCTTGCATCGGACCATGTCTGGCAAGTATCCGGATTATTCCACAGGGCGATACCAATCATGTTAGCGATATTGAGAGGTTCGTCATTGGAGGGCAGTATGCAAGAAGGCCCTCTTGCGCAAGCTTTTTTGTAGATGAACCGCTTGGGCTTCCACTCGCATGCGGATGCTGGAGCAACGGCGCCAGTATAGCTTGGATCACGATCGAAGCAGCAACCAGTCAGAATCAGTAGTAACCCACAGAGGGTTAGGTAACTTGCAATTTTGTTTCTCGTCATAACACTCAGTTACAAGATAATTATCTTAAATTCTGTAGTGTGAAGTAATTATTTTTTTTTTGAAAGAAGAATGAATTTAGATTGAACCACAGCACGGAAATATTCTCCTACCGCTCCCCTGAGGAATAAGCTGGAAGCTAACAGTTTGTAAGTTGATGAGGGTTGAAATTATCCACGAAGTGGGTAACGGCATGTAGCCCTGTACAGGGGGTGACACAAACTAGTCAAATCACAAGCTTTTCACACTCTATAAATCGTGCCATTTTTTATCCCAGGGAAAAACCTCTGCAAAAAAGGCAAAAGCAGTTTTGCTACTTCAAGGTTTCACTCCATGTTATTTTATAGAAGTTCTCCTTTTACCCGTGAAACGGTGCACAATCTCCTAGGATAGAAGGTAAAATTTATCCTTAATTCAATAACATTGAGCTACATTCCGTACCTCCTTCGGGGATAAATTCTAATCCTCATCAACTTACAATCTGTTAGCTTACCGCCTATGCCCCAATGGGGCATAGGGGTAATGCGAACTTAATTGAGTTTCCTATCTACTAAGGACGGAAAGCTTTTGAACAGCCTTGGCAATCTTGTGGTTATATTTAATTTGCTTTTTCGGGTGTCCCGCCATCTTTCTCTTATACTTACTCAATTTCCGCTTAAGCTTACGCTCTTCATGGATTTGTTTCCTTGTCCTTGGCTTACGCACAGGAGACTGTTGAGGTTTACTTACAGATTGATGTTCTTGTATTTTCGCAGAGTCAGCTATCACTGTTTCAAGGATAAACTGCTCAAGAACAGAATCCTCATCACTAGCAATCTGCATGATGACAGGTTCTTTAACTTCCTGATCTGGTTGCTTTTCAATAACGTGCTCTTGAGACTTTCCCGGAACCCCTTGTTCCTTATCTTCACTACTTTCAACATGATCCTTTTCTACTTTCACCAATTGATCATCAGGATCTGGAGAGGTATGAGAATCTACAATCTGATCGTCCTTTTGTGTAATAGCTACGATAACTTCTTCGTCGACTTTATTCTCACCACTAACAAGCTTCTCATGAAGCTTGTGTTGTGTAGGTCGACGAATCCCTTCTCTTACCGGACGGTCTAGAGTTGGATGCGTAAGTTTTGGAGTTTTCCCCTCTTCATCATTAGGCTTGATTTGCGGCAAAGCTTTACGATTCACTTTTTTGGCGATCAGCACAGATGCGCCTGTTACCGCTGCACCTAGGGTGATAACTCCTAAAGTAGCAAGAAGGATTTTGTATTTATTCCTCCAAGCAGCCTTCATAAAATTTTTAACTTTAGTAAAAACGGTAATCGATTTTTTGGTTGTTTCTGATTCTACAGGTTTTTTAGAAACCTTTTTTCCTTCCCAACTTGAAGTCACTTCTTGATGTTGTTCTGAAGGTAGTACAGTAATTTCATTTTGATTATCTATTTTCATTTTTAATATCTCCTTTTAATATGAGTTCAATCATTTCTCTCTTTCAAAAGTAGATGATCGTACGAAACAGATATTTATGTTGTGTAAATATTTTGTAAATGTTCGACATCAAAAAAAACCCCAAACAATCTATACTAAAACTAGTAAATAACCTTACACCTTAATCTATTTATTAGATCTTATTAAAAGATCATAAAGGAGAAAGATATTGCTGAAGCGAAGGAATATTTCGGTAAGAGACTGGAAGAAAATGTCGATCGCTTTATCGAAGAAGAGAGTGATGCTTACATTCACCCCACCGAACTCAGCTCCCGAGAAATGCAAATCAAAGAGTTACGAAAAAAACATGCTCGAAATCTTACGGCGCGATCCGATTAAAGACGACATCCAAGGAGTTACAGGAAGTAGATGGCGTGCTCAAAAAAGTTTTAGCTGTGTATCATCCCATATAAACAATTCATACTGTAAGCTAATATGAAGCAATGGATTTTTATGAAAAATCCTTGTTCCGTATTCACTCTTAAATT
>JAJFMC010000340.1 GCA_021772365.1 Chlamydiota bacterium | reverse complement strand
CTTGAAAACCCAAAAAAAGTTGAAATTGTGGTAAGTCCATATCCGCAATCCTCAGACAAAAGTTAAGTACCGTGCACAGATGACCCTAAATCACCCAGGTTATTGTTTCGCCTATATCGAGGATAAAAAAAAACCTGGAACCTACTGGAACTACCGAAAGGTAGCTATTAGGGACTCAGTGTTGTTGTAACGAATCAAAAATTTTATTCCAACAAATTATGACTGGCCTTTTCGCATTTTTTTCATTGCTTCGATCATACGCTTGCTACGACGCTTAAAATCATCAATAATCGATTGTTGGATAGATTCCATAAATTTGTTGTAGATTTCCGGTGCTTTATTCCTAAACTCATCCAGGGTTTTAAACGCGGTAGTGGGTGACACTTCGCCATCTGGGCCACTAGAAGGCTTAGCAGCCTCTGTTGTGACATTTTCGGGAGTGGGAGCAACCTGTTGGGCTGCCTGAGCAGCTGCTGTTTCTTCTGTACTCATTGTACATACCTCTACATGTTGATGTAGTTTTCTATTCCTATATTCATTTTACCATATTTAGTAATTATTTATCAACATTGCAAAGTTTTAACTTACAAAATGTTAAGGTTTGAGGAATCTAAATTTTTGATCTTTATATTTTCTTAATATCACTACCCTATGTTCTTGCCTAACAAATAAATATGAAACAAAAAAGGGTTTTTATATGGGACTTTGCGATACACTAAATCAAAATTACGACAACTATTTCTATGATACGGCCAATAATCTCGAAAAAGAGTCTATTGAGCTCGGTAAAAATAAAGAGTACCTCAAATCATGGGGGCTATCGTTTTGTGCGAGAGTACCTTACATTGCAGACGTAATCGTTAACATCGTAACAATACCCTTATATTTATTAGGTTGCATATTCGGTCTCATTCCCACCATCCTGACTTGGGGTGATGAAACATCGCTTCTTTCAACCTGTGGAGTAAAATTCCTTGAGAAGTTTAATCACTTCTGGATAAGTCTCTTTGGTGCAGTCATCTCCCCCTGGGTGGCGCATCAGTTTAGGGATGCCAATATCGCATTTGGTGGACTTATTGTTCTTGGCGCTGTCGGTAACGAAATCAATAAACGTACGGTTTTCGCCATTAACCTCAACTGATAAATAGGTAACTGCCTATTTCCCAACGGGGCATAGACCCTGATTGCTACCCCAAACTTGTCGTAAACGTACTGAAAACGAAGAAAAAGAAATAAGTAGCAAACGACAAATAGTTGAAACTGCTTTTAGCTGCGGTTTGGGGTGGCAATCGGGGTCATAGGCGATATCGGAGAACCTCCTATTTAATTAAATTTTCTGAGGTAATTACAAAAAAAGTTGAAACTGTTTTTGCAATTCCCTCTTCTACTTATCACCTTATTTTTTCTCTATGCTGGTTTTGACAAATAATATCATCTTGGCAAGCCCCTCCGAGTCATCAGGATTTAGCGAGCTAGCAAGTTCGAGATCTTTGAGTGCCGCTTTGTAATTTTCCATTTTGCAATAGACCTGTGCACGTTGAACAAGGGAGTCAAGGTGTTTGGGAGCCATCTTAATGACGACATTCAAATCCTGAAGTGCATCTCCGTAATTATTCATGTGATAGTGAACTTGCGCTCTTCCAACAAGCACCTTTAGATACGTAGGATCTTTTTGAGATAGTTTACTCAGAGCGATACCTGCATCCTCGATAGACTTAGGTAATTTCTCAGGTTCTATTCTACCTAGAATTGCATTAAGCATTGCTCTCTTAGCATATAGGACTTCGATGGAGTCTAAGTCTTTTCCTCTTTTGGGTATCAAATTAACGCCCATATCAGCAAGGGATTCGTAGATAGAGTCCGGTATGTAATAGTTAGTATCGTCAAGAATCACTTGGTCATAAAACTCAATGCAGTGGCTGACTTCATTATAGGCAGACAGAACCATAGAGTAATAGGGAGGGTTGGGGTCTATTTTTAATGCCACTTGTTCATCAGCTTCTGCATCATCCATATTTCTGAGTTGTTCGTTAAGCAAAGCGCGGAAACGGTAGTACGTTGCATCTCCATCAGGGTTACCTTCGATAGCATAAGTTGCCTGTTCTAAAGATTTTTCGAGAGAATCCAGCTTAAAATAGATTGTAGCCGCTACATAATGGATCATTGATGGCGGTGATTTTTTTGCAGTACGGTAATTAGAAAGCAGCTGCTCAAACGTTTCTTTTGCTTGGAAGTAAAGGCCACGAATAAAACTCGTCATGCCAAACTCTTTCTCTTGATTGATTGCCTTTGAACAAAGGGCGAACGCCTTCCAATAGAGTTCCGAGCCACTATTTGGCATAGCATGGACCTGCGAATCCATTTTTTTGTTCAAGAACATAAGCAACTGAGAAAAGAAAAGTGTTGTATTAGGAGCAACATTTTTGAGGCTTTGGTCATCTCTCAGTTTCTCATAGAAATTGATATCTGGAATAGTAATCTGCTCGTTGGCGCCTCCTGATCTTAGGTGAGGAATTACCGTTGTTGTGGAAGAGGGTTGTAGCTTTCTTTGTTTCATAGCCTGTTGTACGAGGTTAATTTCTGATTCGATATTAACCTGTTGTTGCTTGGATATTTGCCCAAAAAATCCTTTTGCTTTATTAAGGTCTTCCAACGCCTTTTCATAAAGCAGTTGTATGCGATAGAACTTCCCTCTGTTTGTATAGGCAAGGACTGAGTCTTTGTGTTCCGGAGCAATTTCTATAGCTTTTCTGAAGCATTGTAGAGCCTGTGTTATATCATTTTGCTCTTGGTCATTACGTCTCATGTACAATACACCTAATGCAGCATGGAACTTTGCAACATCTGGCTTATTTTTCACGGACACCTCTAAACTTTTAATACTCCCATCTAGAGAGTGGGGTTTTGATGTAGTCGAGTCAATTGTCATGAGTTCCTCCTTTATGCACATGGCATGAAAAGTTTAAGAGTGGATACTAGAAAAGATGAGAACTTTAGGCAAGAAAAAAGAGGGAATTGCAAAAATAGTTGAAGGTATTTTCTAGAATTTTTTTATGACTCGCAAGGGGCGGAGTTCGTAGCCAACCATGCGTTGTTTGCAAGAACGAGCCCGAAGCTAGGCGGAAAAAGGCCTAGAAAACAGCCCAAATATTTTTGCAATTCCCTCAAAAGTGCATTAATGCATTTGGGAACAAATACGGATGATCTCGCGTACCATGTTGACATCATAACCTCTTCGAATAATCGCACCGATGGTCTTTTCACGCTCGCGATAGTCAAGAAGATTACGAGTACGATACCGCGTTCTGATCAAACGAAAAATTTGCTCACGCATCTCTTCTTCGTCATTAGTTTCTTCTAAAGCTAGACGGATATCTTCTAAAGAAATTCCTTTCTGTCTCAGCTTACCTTCAATCCACTGTGGACCACGTTTTTTTTCACGCTCACTACGAACGTAATGAACGAGCCATTCTTTATCGTTAACATACCCATACCGTTCGCAATCGCCAATAACTTTTTCGATGGAATCATCAGAAACGTGTTTTTTTCGTAGCATGTTAGTCATTTCAATGGAGTGGTAACTTCTTTGCGACAACCTGTTGAGGATATAGCGTTTTGCGCCTTTGAGTTCTATGATTTGCATGATTTCGTTGAGCGCTTCCATTGAATCCACCTCTTTCGGCAGTGAAGGTTTCTTTCCGAAGATGGTACTCGAGACCTCGCGAACAGGGTCTTCGTCGAGAGAAACGATCAAAACCCCACTTTTTTCCGGATGAGGGTTACACGTAACGATCATACTGTAGCAGAGCTTTGTCTTTTGACGGCTTTAATCTTTTTCACTTGTCTATTAGCCACGCGTATTCCTTTAGCAGAAACCCCTTTGACAAGGACATGATCCATTTCATAGAGAATTTTGGCGATTTTCTGCTTTGGTTTCGGGATAAAGACAACCTCCAGAGTACACGTCGGCTCAGTGGATAGGTACTGTAAACTCATCCCCGACTCCATAAATGAGTACTCTTTGTCGAGAAGGAACGATTTCACAATGAAGCGTTTTGCGTAGCAGTAGTTTGTCTTGTCGTCCATATAAACGACATTAAAGACTGTTTCCTTATCGGCAATACCTGCATAAATAACCTTCTTCCCATTCTGGTGGGCATAGTATTTATCAGGGATATTCATCACCTTGTACGTTCCACCTTTGAAAAGGAGAAGGAGCTTATCGAAGTTTGTGCATTCGAAGTCCGTTTCGCTTTTCACTTTCGTCCCAACAAAGCCACTTTTTGGATCGAACCCGACTTTTACAGCCTTAGTTGCGATGGCACGCATGTCTACTTGCTCAATTTCTTGAGTTTGTGTCCTACGCGGGAACTCTTTTTTGTATTTCTTGATGAGGCCTTTGATGTAGTTGATCGTGAAACGTTTCATGTTTTTCAGACTTTTCTCCACCTCACCATGCCGTACTCCCAGGGTAGCGATCTCTTCCTCATTTTTACTGAGGTCAAATCGGGAAATTCTGCGAATAGGTATGTTTAGCAGTCGCTCGCGATCTTCATGTGTCGGCACTCTAAGAAGCTCTTTATGGAAAGGCTTCAAGCTTGCTGCGACGGTTTCGTGGATCTTGTCGTACGACTTGATCGTCTCCAGTTTTTTGTAGAGGCGATTTTCGATAAAAATCTGCTCTAAGGTTTTCTGAAAGATTTTCTCTTGTAAGCGATCCAGCTCAATTTCAAGTTCCCACTGAAGGAATTCCCTGAGAAGAGTTGTATTCTCTTCGAGAATTTCGTTGACCGTCATCTCATGAGGCAGGTTGTCGACGATTACGACGATGTTGGAATTGAGGGACACCTCACAATCGGTATAGCCGTATAAAGCTTCCTGCAGCTCACTAGCGTACTGTCCACGAGGGAGCTTGATTTCTATCTCTACCTTATCAGCAGTATAATCGCTGATAGATTCAATTTTAATTTTTCCACGCTTCGCCGCCTCATCAACAGAACGAATTAGCGACTCCGTCGTTGTGCCATGAGGAATCTCACGTATGACTATCGTCTTTGTGTCAACGATATCAAGTTTTGCCCGCAGCTTGACCCTTCCTTTTCCCTTACAATATTCCGATGCATCCATGATGCCGCCGGTCGGGAAATCTGGGTATAAAATGTATTCGTTGCCCTCTAGGATATTGATCTGCGCTTCTAGTAGTTCGATGAAATTATGAGGTAGGATACGTGTCGACATTCCCACGGCGATACCTTCAGCTCCCTGCATCAGCAGCATTGGCACTTTGGCAGGAAGGTAGACAGGCTCCTGAGCACGGCCATCATAGGAGGCGATCATTTCTGTGAGGTCTGGATTGAACATCGTCTCTATTGCTAAAGCAGAAAGACGCGTTTCGATATACCGAGAAGCGGCAGCAGGGTCACCGGTGTAGATATTTCCAAAATTCCCCTGTTTGTCGAGAAGGAAGTCTTTATTGGCGAGGTTCACCAGTGCATCAGTAATCGGAGCGTCACCATGGGGATGAAAAGCCATGGTTTGTCCTGCGACGTTAGCGACTTTATGGAGCTTACCGTCATGCATTCTAAATAACGTAAATAGGATACGTCTCTGCACCGGCTTAAGGCCGTCGATAATATTTGGAATTGCCCTGTCGAGAATTACGTATGAAGCGTACTTCAAGTAATTATCTTTCATGAAATGTTTTAAATCTTCCATATTATACTTCTTCTGTATCTAACTCTTCTGCATGCAACTCGGCGATTTTGCGTTGAGCTTCCTCATCCTCGTTGATCAGGTTTTCCATAATAAATTTTTTCCGTTCCGGAGTATTTTTTCCCATATAGAACTGTAGGGTAGGTTTGATATCGGAAAATGAGCCTACGGCGACACGAATGAGGCGGATATTTTCACCGATAAATTGTTTGAATTCGTTTGGAGAAATCTCTCCTAACCCTTTGAAACGAGTGACCTCTACCCCTTTTTTCAACTCTTCCATGGCAGCGTCACGCTCTTCCTCACTGTAGCAGTACAATGTCTTTTTCTTGTTACGCACTTTAAAAAGAGGGGTTTCAAGAGCATAAAGGTGTCCATTGAGGACGAGCCCCTCGAAATACGTCAGAAAAAAAGTGATCAGCAAGTTTCTGATATGCATTCCATCGACGTCGGCATCGGTAGCGAGGATGACCTTGTTGTAGCGGAGGTTGTCAATATCATCTTCAATATTGAGGGCGCTCATCACGTTATACATCTCTTCGTTTTTGTAGAGCTGATCCATTTTCATACCGAAAACGTTAAGTGGCTTACCTCTTAAAGAGAAGACTGCTTGCGTTA
>JAJFMC010000339.1 GCA_021772365.1 Chlamydiota bacterium | reverse complement strand
CCAAGTCGTGGATTTTTGACTGATATGATCTACTGTTTGTTTGAGAAGTTGAGCAGTTCAAATCCTCATATCAAGCAAATGGAAAGTGAGATTAGGAGGATATATTCGGAATTAAAGAAAGAGCACGACCATCCCCTTATCTACCTCCATGCCCATAGTAGAGGAGGGATGGAAACCTATCTCGCCACGAAGGACCTACCCGACGAAATCAAGCAATCCCTCCACATCATGACCTACGGCTCCGCAACGATTATACCCGATAAAGGGCTTTCACACGCTGAAAATTTTGTTAACGAAAGGGATATGGTACCACTGACCGACTATTTTGGTATGCGAAAATACAGTAATTCCGTTACATTCACGGGGTACAAAAGTAACTCATTATTATGGACGAGCGATCATTTAATAGATAATCCAGGTTATGTAAAAGCCATGAATTCAGCAATCAAGACCTACCAAAAAAACGAGAGGTGGAAAATATGAAACTAGGTATAATCACATTACTCGCATTATTTATTTTTTCACTTGTCGATGCTTCTCAAATCAACAAAGAAGACTTTGTGGACCAATCCATCAAACGTTTAAAAAATTTACACATGAAACGTCAAATGGAAACGCACGGATTTTCATGTTCATCTTTAGGAGGTGGTGGGAATGGAAAACAATATACGCATCTCAGCTTTGGTTTTAACACCCGAGAACGTTTGACAATTAAGGCAGCTAGACGATTAATGGTTGAAAGCACCTTAAACTTCATACGTGATGTCAATCTAAATGATAACTACAGAGAATGTTTTACAGAATGGCCTATTACCGAAAACCAACTGATGTACAAAATAAATGTTCTAGTAGGTAACGGTGTTTGGCCGATATTTCCAAATGGACCTCCCCCTGATAATAAAATTTCGTATGTTGAATTTTATAAGGGTGAAATAGATTATAATATTGAAGTCCACCCTAAAAAATTACCCCAAACGATTCATAGTGAAACGTTAGAAGAGGCTATTTCCATATTAAAAGCTGAAGGGTGGAGTGAACCTACAAAGTGAGTACGCGATTCGGTCGAAGATTATATAAATACCCCTAAGTGGAATCTATGAAGCTCCTAACTTATATTTTATTTTCATTCACAATATTTCCTCTTTTAATGTCATATGAACCTGGAAAAACTACCTCAAGAAATTCATAGTGAAACGTTGGAAGAAGCAATTGCGATATTGAAGGCTGAGGGGTGGAACGAGCCTACAAACTGAGTACGCGATATAGTTACCCGCCACCACTATCGGAGTGGGATTTTTTTTCCGGTGTTCCCAGGGATGACTTATTGTAATATGTCAAGAGATCATTAGCATAGGTATCACTATCGGAGCTTATTATTATCTGTATGCAGCTTAAATAACACTAATTTGAAGGGGCGAAGCCCCATACGCATCAAGCTAACTCTAATACAAGAAATTTAAGTTGGACATACATGCCTTTTTCAGGGGCGAAGCCCCGCCAGATTGTAGCCTAGGTCGTGAGGCCCAATGTCATTGAATTAAGACCTAAGTCACTCCATCCTAAAGTTTTTAGTATGCAGATAAATAAAAAGCATGGCACCCTCATCTTTTTTTACAGCAATAAAATCCGAAGGGGGGCGCCATGCAAACAGTCTCAGACATTCTAATTGATGTTAGAAATTACATACACTCTGAAGAATTCAATGCTATTTCCGCGAGAGTAAATAGTAGATCATTTATCAGAAAACGAATCCTCACAAGTCCTGTGCTTGTCGTACTAATACTTTCTTTGTTAAGGCGTAGTTTAGCATGTGAAGTTCTTTCATTTACTAAAGAAATAAATAAGAATGTATTTTGCCGGAGTGCCATAACAAAAGCAAGGGCAAAACTTCGTCCTGAGGCATTTGTGGATTTGAATAATTTTTTAATGGGAAAGGTGTATTCGAGTGAAGGTCTCAAAACTTGGAATGACTTTATTGTAGCTGCAGTTGACGGTACAACATACTCTCTTCCGATAAACTCTCCAGCAATAGATGATTATTTTGGCGCAGCCACAAACCACACAGACTGTGAAGTTCCCATGAGCCGTTCATCAAGTTTATTTGACGTTCAAAATAATATCATAATAGATTCGATTATAGGTCCTTATAAATCTTCTGAACGAGACATGCTTGTTCAGCACATTGAAAATCTAGAAGGAAATGGATTACAAGAAAAAGTACTAAACCGACTTCTTCTTCTACTAGACCGAGGCTACCCATCTGTACCCCTCATGGCATATCTATTAAATCAAAAAGTTAACTTTGTGATGAGGTGCAATGGACAATTTATAAAAGAAATAAACGAAGCGGTCGCCGCAGGCGAGACTGATACAATTATCAATGTTAAATTAAAAAGATTAGGTAACGCTCGGAAGGTACTGAAAAAATGGCTACCAGATGTTGATGAAAACCAAACTATCGCTATTCGTATACTTGTCATTCCGCTTGAAAATGACCAAAGGCCGTTTCCATGCGTTTTACTTGTGCCAGGTGAGCTTGATCAAAAGGAAAACCATATCCAGCAAGATCACTTTTGTAGTTTTGAATCCACTCTACCAAAAGGTGAGCCAAAACTTCTTCCGGAAGCTCTTGATCGAATATGTCAATTGTTTTTGATTCAAGATATTTTGACAGAGATGGGTAGTCTCTAATTACCCCCCTTAGCTCTCTAGAAAACTTGCTCAGAGTGGTTTTGACCCCAAAGTCACGTAGGATAGACACTAGTTGATCATGATCCTTTTTTAAGAGATCTTTTCCAAGATCGCGGAGGAAATGAAAGTGGCAGATGAAAATTGGAACCCCTGGAAAAACTGTTTGCACCGCGCAGATTATTGCTTTGCTCATATCGCATACGACACCAAGCGGTCTGCCATAGGCTATTATAAGCTCTTTTAAAATTGGCTCTATTGCAGCAGCTGATTCGCTTGGGATTTTTCGGGATAGAAGGACAAGTTGCAATAGTTCCTCAATAGCACAAAAAAAATGGGGACTTGCGCCATCACACGTGCCATCAAGATGAACGATGTAGCCTCCATTTCTTTGAATTAATTCCCTAACCCCAGCTTCCTTGGATTTATGCGCTTGAGCCAAATAGAGGATGAATTTTTTTCCGAGAAAGCCCACTTATCGTGGTGAGATTTTAACATTTCTCTTTTCAAGTGCGTTGAGAACCTCTCTTTCAGTGGAGTGATCGATAAACAACTTTTTACCGACGAATTCTATGATCTCAAAGCCAAAGTTTGAATACTCAGGAACAAGCTGACTGAGTTGCCCCGAGCCAAAAGAACTTTTGCAGCCAGGACAATATTTGATTTTCTCATTGAAAATCAACTCTCCAAAATCAAGAAGCACCACTTTTCTTGTTTGAGTCGTTCGCACTTTCAGTTGCTCACCACAATCGCAATAACAATTTTCTGACTCAACAGGAATGCGTTGAGAACCTATAGGAGTTGAGGTAAACGAGAATTTATCAACGACTTTACCTCTAAGAACTCTCAAGATTGACAAGAGTTTAAGTCCTATGTTTTTTTTTCCAGTCCATAACGTTGAAATACCTGTAGAACAACTTTCAAGGAGATTTTGGAACCCTGATTTTTCAGAAAATCAGCAACCTGTTCAGGTGAAGGAGGATCTTCAACAAACTTATAGGCGGCAACGAGAACCCTGAAGCTTGTTTCCTCATCGATTGTTTGATGAGCTGTGGTTTCTTCGCGGCGCTGCATCTGTTTTTGTGCCTTACCTGAATCTGAACTTAAGTAGACATATACCTTATTTGGCTTAGCACGAGAGAGCTTCTCCTCTTTCACCAAATCGAGTAAGGCATATTTTACTTCTGTATGAGATTCGGTATTTAGCTCTTTGCCAGTCATTCCTTTTTCAGAATGCTCCACAAAATAGGTAATCGTATCGAACAAAGTACCATGCTTTGAAAAGCCGATGTCATCGTAATGCCATAGCCCATGAGCGTCAAACTCAACAATCTCTCGCAAGGTGTAATATCGCCCTTTGTGAGTATAGCTTGTGAGGTGCTCAAGTTCCTTAATATAGCGATTCACTGTTCTTTTGGAGGTAGTCCCTATCACCTCAAACAGCTCCTCTATTTTTAATACTTTGTGCTTCTGGAATGCTTTCTTGAGGTCTCGAATCTTATCTCGTTTGTTTTTGGCCATTATGTCTCACTTCCTACTATTTATCATAATTATAATAGTATATAAGACATAATAGCCGATAAAATACACAATTCTCATAAAAAAACGTCATTTTCAGGCGAGATCCGTCAGATTCTAGAGAAAAGTACTGGTGAAATTTAGAGAGGTATAGCTTTAGAAGGTGCTGTGAGTAATCCTAACGGGATTTTGCGTCCATAGACATCCAATCTTCATTTTTTTTATTAAAGGATTAATATGACTATAAAACCGAATTCTACTGTTCCAAATGTAGATGTGACTAATAACCAATCTCTCAAACTTGATTGCTCTAATTTTGATTACTCAAGGTTCCAATATCCAAAATTACACTGGTCATTATTGGCGACTAGTAATAGCATGAGGACTGAAAAAAAATTTTGTTACAAAGTACTTCTCGACGTCATTATGGATGCTTGGCAAAGCGGCGCACCAGACATTCTTTTTTTCTGCTATACAAAAAAGAAAACCTAACCTCAAAGCATTTACTATTTTCCGTAATTCAGGCCTCTTACATATTGCAAAACCAAATTTCAGCAATGACAAAAATGAAATTGGTGTTGCCTGTCTTCAGTTAATAGAGCAAGAGGCAGCTTTAATATTAACCCTTGCTGAGGTCGCTCTTGCATGGAAAAAAGGCAGGAAACTAATTAATGAACTTATTTTGAAAAACAAGTGCAAAGACCCCGATTGCCACCCCAAACCGCAGCTAAAACTTCTTTGAGTGCGTCAGATACGACTTTTTTCACAACATGAAATAGGAAAGCTATCAACACTATATTCATTTTTAGTATCGTTTCTAACAAAAATTAGTGCTAGTGAGGAAATTGCAAAAATAGTTGAAGCAGTTGTCTAGAGATTTTTTTTTGGCTCGCAAGGGGCGGA
>JAJFMC010000338.1 GCA_021772365.1 Chlamydiota bacterium | reverse complement strand
TTTCGTGCAGACTTACATTGCCATACTACAGCGTCGGATGGTACCTTTACACCTCAACAAATTATTCAGGAAGCGAAAAGATGTGGACTAACAGGACTCTCGATCACTGATCATGACACCGTTGACGCTTATCACGAGGCGGTTCCCGTTGCCGAAGAACTGGGGATAGATCTTGTTTCAGGAGTAGAGTTTTCTACAGAATATATGGGCGATACAGTCCATATTCTGGCTTATGGGTTCAATCTGAAGCATCCTTCTATCGTGAAAATGTGTGAATACCATAAAAAACGTCGTGTCGACAGATTTTTAAAGATGCTCGAAAAATTGCATGCAGAAGGAATTTTTTTGAAAGAAACGGATTTCGATTTAACCGGCGGCTCGATAGGGCGTCCACATCTAGCTAAAAGTATGATGACAGGGGGATATGTTCGTTCTGTGAGCGAAGCTTTCCACAAGTTCCTTGGGGACGGTAAATGCTGTTATGTTGCTGCTAAAACCATTTCTACGGAAGATACTATTCAAGTTGTCCATGAGGCAAATGCATTTGCTGTGATCGCTCATCCTCACCTCATAAAAAATCAAGATACATTGCTCGGAATACTCAAACTGCCATTCGATGGGATCGAAGCATATTACGCCAGGTTTGCACCATCACAAGAGAAACGTTGGGTGCAGATAGGGGAGTATCGAGAGTGGTTGCTTACTGGAGGATCAGATTTCCATGGTGAAATTAAACCAAACAATCCTCTTGGCTGTTCATGGGTGCGATCTGACTTATTCGGAAAATTAAAACAACGTTACATAGAAAATAACAATGTCTGATCATTATCACGAATACCTCAAGCAACTCGATAAACTCTATATTCTCAATACATCGAAAATGATGAAGCTGGGCCTTGAACAGCCCCAAGAACTTCATCAGGCTGTTGGCTCTCCAGCTGATCGTTTAAATATTGTCCATGTAGCGGGAACGAATGGTAAAGGTTCCGTCTGCTTTAAAGTCGCTACTGCATTACAAGAAGCGGGTTATAAAGTAGGGCTGTTCAGTTCCCCGCATATCAGCTCGTATAGAGAGCGTATCCGTGTGAATGGTGAGATGATCTCAGAAGAGGAAGTCACTGTAGGGTTGTCAAAACTGTTCGATACCGATGTTTCTGCAACTTTTTTTGAGGTCACCACAATTTTAGCACTTGATTATTTTGCTAGGAAGAATGTTGATTGGGTAGTTCTCGAAACCGGGTTGGGAGGTCGCCTCGATGCAACCAATATCGTGACGCCTAAGGTAAGTGTTATCACCTCAATAGGGTTTGATCACTGCAATTTTTTAGGGGACACGCTTGAACAGATTACAAAAGAAAAGGCTGGGATCATAAAGCCTGGCATTCCCGTCGTTGTTGGACCAACTGTTTCTACAGAATACATAGAAAGTGATGATCTCCATCACGTGGTTGGTGATTTTGAAAATTATGAAATCGAAAATCGAGCAATAGCAGCAAAAGTGCTAGAAGTGTTAGGTGTTCCTCCGTGTGATGCCATTGACAGAGCACCGCCTTGTAGGTTTGAGAGAATTTCGCATAGTGGGCGAGAGTATATTCTTGATGTTGCCCACAATCCACAAGGGCTTAATCGCTTATTTGAAAGGATCGGAAAAGCTAATCCCACAGTTATTTGCGGATTGTCAAAAGGGAAAGATATTAAGGCTTCGTTGGAGGCGATTCTAAAATACACTAACAAACTATGTTTAGTCTCAGGAAACCACCAAAGGGTCGAAACCATCGAAAACCTAAAAAAGATGATACCGGATAAATCTATTTCTGCTTACAAGTCTGTTTCAGAAGCGATTGAAAAAATCCTATCAGACAACGAACCTATCATTATTTGTGGGTCGTTTTTTATCATGGAAGAAGCTAGAAAAACTCTAGGTATCAAAGAACAAACAGATGATAGAGACCTTCAAGAGCATATACAAAAATCCATGCCGGCCGGTCATGGAAAAATTTAGTTTAGTTTGCTAGTGGAATATAGATTTCTGTCACGTAATCTTTTTCCTTAATATTGGCGTCTTTTATCGAAAGAAGCTTTAAAAAACCAAAGTGATCTCCAAGCTTTTCTTTCGTTGTGTTTAGCCATTTGCCATAAATATAATCATAGGCATCTTCAACCTTTCCGTATGCTCCATAGTGAGTAAACACAGCATAACGACCACCTTGAATTGTCTGCTCACTAAGTTCCTCTAAGCAAGAGACCTCTTTAGATTTACCAATACATGCGTCATATCGAAGAAATTTTTCTTCTGTAACATCAGGGTTGTCATGAGCAATCCCAAAGTAACTAATAGACTCTTTATTGATTTTATTTTTTTCAATATAAGATAGCATTTGTTCCCAGGCCTCCTTTGGGCCTTTATGATAAGTTCCCATTTTACGAATAAAGTAAACGGGAATATCATTTACCATTTTAATGGTTGGTTCATTCATTGAACACTCCTTGGTTTTGTGTTTTATATTAAGTTGCCGAAGCATTTCCTCAACAACGGAAGCTTTTTCTTTTCGATATTCTTGAGGGCTGATCCCCAAGGTTTGCCGAAAAGCTTTTGTAAACGCTGAAGCACTTTCATAGCCTACATCGAGAGCAATATCAATAATCTTTATTTCGGTGTGAATCAGGCGATGTGCTGCTTTTTCAATACGTAAACGTCTTTGATAGGCGTAAAGACTTTCACCTACGATTGATTTAAAAATTCTATGGAAATGAAAAGGAGAAAAATGTGCAATTTTTGCTAGGCTTTCAAGTTCCAAGTTTTCATCGAGATGTTCCTCAATATAAACAAGTACATTCTTGATACGCTTTTGATAAATATTTTCTGTCGATTGACTCATACTACTTCTCACGAATTAATGAAATAAAGGGCTATTCTAACAGGTTATTCTATCTTCAGCCTGTCCATTTTTGCTGATGTGGATATAGAAAAATCTTATAGGTGTTTTTTACAGGATAGGCAGGCATACGCATCAAGTTAACTTTTTCCTGAGCGATCTTAAGATAGTGAATATCAATACTGTAAATATACGAACCCCTTTACAAGTTTTTATGCTAGACAATGATCTTAGCTATTTATACAGGATGAACAGGATAGATAGGATAAGTAGGAAGTTTATTTAGCTATGAAGATCATCATGATATCCTATCTATCCTGTTCATCCTGTAAAAAAAATGACGGAGACGTGAAGAGGGAGTACAATCTTCAGCCCTGTATTTATGAGTTACCTTGATGCGCATGCCTGCTTATCTTGTAAAAAAATATTGATTAAACACAAAGAGCGAGGAATTACGACACCCTTAAGGTTGTCAGTAACTCATTAATAGATTGTATTTTACTGGAAACGTGATTTTTTATTCTCAAGATATAAAATATCTCTTCTGATATCCATTGCCTTGCTATCGTGATTCTTTAACTTGACGATATTGTGCACTATGATTCTCTTGTTTTTGAAATCCTTCACCCCTTCCTAGGCGTTTGAGGGTGCGGAAGTGAGACTTTATAGCCTCTCTGAATGTTGGTTGCTCGTAGTATGGCAGCCCAAATTCTTTAGCAGTAGACTTAACAATTTTTGCTACCTCAGGAAAATGAGAATGACTGACATAAGGGAAAAGGTGGTGCTCAACTTGAAAGTTGAGACCTCCGACCATTTCTGTCAGAATCCTGTTGTGGGTAGCAAAATTTGATGTCGTCATCATTTCATGCTCAGCCCAATTCTTTTCAATTTTACCTTCTTCATTAGGTTCAAAATACTCGACATTATCGACGATATGAGCCAGTTGAAAAACAATAGAGATAAGTAGTCCACCACAAATATGCATGCTGAGGAACCCGAGAGCAACGTACCACCAGGGAACAGAAAGAAACGCCATAGGCAGAATCAAAAACATCAAGAGGTTAACGACTTTTAGGCTGAAGAACATGAAGTAGTCATTTGGTTTCGCATTATTGTTTTTCCCTTCCCTAAAAAACCAGTTGTAATCAGAGTAAAAGACCCAATTGAGTCCGATGAGGCCATAAAGGATCGGTGCATAGAGGTACTGATATTTATGAAACCAATATACTTTGTCAGTAGTGTTGAGTCTAAGAAGAATGGCTTTATCAACATCGTCAT
The DNA here is from genome assembly GCA_021772365.1 of Chlamydiota bacterium. Lineage (GTDB taxonomy): Bacteria > Chlamydiota > Chlamydiia > Chlamydiales > Criblamydiaceae > JAJFMC01. The sequence goes on along the minus strand of JAJFMC010000338.1, from coordinate 2,900 downwards.
CATGACCGGGGATATTTGTGTAGATATGATGGTGGATATTGTGGGAGATTTTCCAGATGAATGAACTTGTGCCATTGATGTCGAACCAGTAGCCGATAATCCTATTTAGCTTTTTCGAAGAAAAAAATGACCCGTGTAACGCATCATGGATTAGATTGAATCCAACAATACCTTTGGTCATTCCCATAAGGCCATATAGAATGACTAGTCCTGTGAGTTGGAATTGGTTAGACATAATAGAAATATAAATGGTGAAATATATGAGAGTAAGAACTGATGCTTTTATGTATAATCGAGTCGTTCCAGTATGAGGGATACCCTTTTCCTTAAAATAGGCTTCAACTCTCCGTTTAACAACTGGAAAGAAGTCGTCTTTTTTGTATTTACCAAACTTAACCCTTGGTGATTGAATATCCGTAGAAGACACCATAACCTTCCCCCTATAAGTTCATTATGCATCTAGGGAAATTAAAAATATACTCAAACGAATTTTACTGAAATAGAGTGAGTTTTGACCTGACCTCTTCTAGTTCACTCTCAGTTTGTTGTAGATTTTTCCTTTGCTTTTCAATGAGTTCCGGAGGTGCTTTATTGACAAACGCTTCGTTACTGAGCTGCTTCTTAACCTTTTCTAAGTGGTATTCCAGTCTATTCTGTTCTTTGGCAAGTCTTGCCAGCTCTTGTTGAAGAAGTTCCTGTGGGAGAGGGATCGTAATTTTTAGACTTTCAACGATACCTGTTGAAGCGAAACCTACATCCGGTTCCTGGTCAGAGACTTCTATCGTATTCGTGCGAATCAACGCTGTAATAATTCCTTGATTTGCAGTGACAGTGGCAAGGTGTTCATCGCTATTTTGAGAGGTAATATAAATGTCTGTAGGTGTTGAAGGGGGGAGGTTCATCTCACCTCTTACGTTCCTGATGGTATAAACAATTTGGCCAACGAGATCAAAGGTGTTATCGATCTGTGGGTTAAGGTCTTCTTCCCTCGTTATTTGCGGATAGGGAGCCACAATACATCCCTTTGCACTGAGGGCCTTTACAGTATCGGCAGTGTATGGGTCGACACCATCTTGACAGGTAATTCTACTGAGTCTCTTCTTGAGAAGTTGAAACAATTCTTCAGAAATAAACGGTGCCATGGGATGGATAAGGCGCATTGCTTGACACAGAACGATGACTAGAAGTTTCTGTTTGTTCTTACGATCTTCCGGTGTTCCCGTCTTACCAAAAAGAACGGGTTTTGCGATTTCTACATAGTAGGAACAGAACTCTTTCCAAAAGAAATCGTAGGCTTGCATCGCAGCTTGATCAAAGTAATAGGAAGATAACTTGTCATTCACATCTTTGACTGTTTTGTTAAGCATCGACAGAATCCAGCGGTCTTCTAAAGCGAGAATAGATTCATCCAATCCTTGGCTGAACTCTTCAGCAGAAAGAGGGGCGTCACCTTCGAGATTCATGAAGACAAAACGTGCACCATTCCATACCTTATTAGTAAAATTTTTGAACTCCTCAAAGCGACGTCTGTCAAGGTCTATTTCACGAGCGTGTGTTGCACTAGCACATAACGCCATGCGCATCGCATCCGTTCCATACTGATCAATGATTTCAATAGGGTCGATGACGTTACCTTTCGTCTTCGACATTTTCTCCCACTTGCTGTGAACATCTTTAGGGGTTGGTTTACCCATGTCGTAATCAATACGTTCTTGTTCACTGACGTAGGCGATCCCTCTTCCAGGAGCATCACGCCAATAGGATTTACCATAAATCAACCCATGGAGGAACGTTTCTGGGAATGGAGGCGTTTCGAAAACATACTCTCCCATTAAGATCATGCGTGCGACCCAGAAAAATAAGATGTCATGACCGGTGATCATAACAGAGTTAGGATAGAATTTTTTGAGTTCAACAGTGTCATCGGGCCAACCTAATATAGAAAATGGCCATAGAGCCGAAGAAAACCACGTGTCTAGGACATCTTCATCTTGAGTCCAGTCGTCGGGATTGGCACGTACCTCTTCAGGTTTGCCTTCACCTTCGTAACAGATCATTGTTTCAGGGTCGTCTTTGCGGTACCATACAGGGATCCTATGTCCCCACCATAGTTGACGGCTAATACACCAGTCGCGGAGGTTGTCGATCCAATGGAAGTAAGTATTCGACCAGTTTTCCGGAATGAGTTTGACTTTCCCTTGCTCTACTGTGTCGCGGAGCATTTGCTTGAAGCCTTCCATATTGACGAACCATTGCTTGGAAAGGTAGGGCTCGATAGCAGCTTTTGAGCGGTAGGAAACGCCGACGCGGTGAGGGTGTGGGGCGATACTTTCTAGAAGGTCAAGTTTCTTCATTTCTTCGACAACGGCTTCTCTCGCTTCAGCCATCGCCATCCCTTGGAATTGGCCGCCATTCTCGTTGATATTGCCTTCAGGAGTCATGATATTGATAAATTCGAGATCGTGGCTTAGTCCTGTTTGGTAGTCGTTAGGATCGTGAGCAGGGGTTATCTTCACCATTCCCGTTCCAAAATCAGGGTCGACCATGTAGTCGGCAATGATAGGGATTTCCCGATTCATTAGAGGAAGAATGACAGTTTTTCCTACAAGATTTTTGTAGCGTTCATCTTTAGGGGAAACCGCAATCGCTGTGTCGCCCAACATGGTTTCTGGTCTTGTTGTGGCGATACGGACGTGGCCGGATCCATCTTTCAAAGGGTATTTGAGATGCCAAAGGAAAGACTGTCTGTCCTCGTACTCGACCTCGTCATCAGCAAGGGCAGTCTGTGTCACAGGATCCCAGTTGACTAAGTAGTCGCCGCGGTAGATGAGGCCTGAATCGTACATTTTCTTGAAGACGGTACGCACGGCTTTGTTGCATCCTTCGTCCATGGTGAAACG